>JAQICG010000322.1 GCA_027858635.1 Gammaproteobacteria bacterium
GTACAGCACTGGTCGAAGGCGACGCCGCTCTGGCTGAACGCATCGTTGATGAAGACTTTAAAATCAATGCCATGGAAGTGGCCATCGACGAAAAATGCACCCACATTATCGCCCGCCGCCAGCCCACCGCCGGCGATTTACGTCTGGTATTAATGATCATTAAAACCATTACTGATCTCGAACGCATTGGTGACGAAGCCGAAAAAGTAGCCAGAATGGCCGGCGAGCTGATTGATCTGGGCGCCATGAAAGAACACTATGTAGAAATTCGTCATCTCGGCGATCATGTTCGAAAAATGCTGCACGATGCACTGGACGCCTTTACCCGCATGGATGTTGAGGCCGCCGTCAGAACCGTAGCGGAAGACAAAAAAGTTGATCAGGAATACGAAGCCATCATGCGCCAGTTAATTACCCGCATGATGGAAGATCCAAGATCGATTCAACGCAGCCTAAACGTCATCTGGGCCGCCCGCGCGCTGGAACGTATTGGTGATCATTCCAAAAATATCTGCGAGTATGTTATTTATTTAGTGAAAGGCAAAGACGTTCGCCACGTTACACTTGAACAGATGAAAGAAGAATTCCTGCCTGAAAAGTAATAAGAGGCGAAGGTCATTTAATATTTAAGATGAAATTGTAGGGCGAATAGAGCCCCTCATTATTTATCGCAATTCAAATTGCATGACATAGCTCATGGATAATGGACAATTAATTTCTGGTGATGGAATCTCAAATGGCAATGCTTTGGTGATAGCCCGTTCGGCCGCTTTGCGCAAAATTTTCGGACCGCCGCTGGTTTTTAATTCACTAATGGTACCGTCATGCAGTAATTCAAAGGAGACCTTGATATTGGCTTCCATGCCGCGACGACGCGCTGATCTGGGATAATATTTATGACCTTCAATATGAGTGAGTAAATTTTTTAAATATTCTTTTTTTATAACCGCATTGTCATTGCGTGGTCCGCGCTGTATTTGCTCTGCGACATTGGTGGCGACCGCCTGTTCTGGAACCACTTCGGGCTCAGGTTTTATTTCTTCAACTTTTTCCGGCGGTTTTTCTTTTTCTTTGGGCTCTGTTTTTGGCTCGAGCTTAGGTTTTGGTTTAGGCTTAGGCTGCTCGGCCTCAACCGATTGCGGTGGTTGCTGTGAAGTCGGCATCAAGTTTAGAGAAACCCGAGTGGATAATTCCGGTGCCTGGCTGCTGTTGGCGTTATCGGAAAATTGCACAAATAATATTGTGTGCAGTAATAAAGAGACCGTTACCGCAATGATGCTATCACGATGCTCCACAATATAATTAACCACGTTCATGGCTGACTGGTAATAATATCCAGCGATTCCGCGCCTGCTTTGCGCGCTGCGTCCATTACCTGTACGGTTAAATCCAATTTTGAGTTTTTATCCCCGCGCAGTATCACCAACTTTTTAGAGCGGCCCTGGAGTCGCTGTTGTAATGATGCTTCCAGCTCATTAGGCATAATCAATTTTGTATCAATTATTATTTCACCCTCGTTGTTGATCACTATTTCCAACGCACCCTGCTCTTCAAAATTTTCGCCGCTGCCTGCTTCGGGCAAAACACTGTCGAGAGACTGGTCTTTTACGAAGTGTGCGGTGAGCATGTAGAAAACCAGCAATAGGAACACAATGTCGATCAGCGGTGTCAGGTTGGGAGTTTTGTGCCGAGAGGTGAGACCCTGAATTTCCATAGCCAGTCCCGACTAGCTCTCATCATGTTCGATGCTGGAAAGGGTATTTTGATGTGGTAATGACTCGATTAACATGGAGGCATAGTGCTGCATGGCGTGACGATGACGTTCTGCCCGGCCTTCCAGACCGTGCAGCAGAAACAGTATCGGCAGCGCCACTGCCAGCCCTACCCCGGTGGTCAGCATGGCTTCCCAGATACCACCGGCGAGCATCTGCGCATCCACCTTGCCGCCCATTTGATCGATCACCATGAACGCCTTGATCATACCGGTGATGGTGCCTAACAAGCCCAGCAGAGGCGCGGTGTCGCCCAGCAGGCTCAGGGTACGAAAGCCTCTTTGCATGCGTTGCAGCTCCCACGAACCGATGCGCGATGCCACCCGAACCAGATCCTTAACGTCCTGTTTGTGCGCGTGCAGCAATCCCCTGAGTACCGTTACTTCAGGCCCTTTTAAGTCTTTGATTAACGACTCGACATCCCGACCCTTAAGACTGTCGATCATTTCGCCGGAAAAATACCGGGGCAGTTTTCCAATTCGTATGAAATACAGATAACGTTCCAGCACAATGGCCAACGCAATCATTGAATACGCCAGCAGAATCCAGACTACTGGACCGCCTTTGGTAAATATTTCGGGTACACTCATAGCTTGGTTACGCAGATTTTAGATATCAAACAGGAAATAAGAGGAACGTAATTCTACCCAATCTCAGCACACGCTAGAATGCGACATAGTGCCGCGCGACAAATTGTCGCAGCTTATTAGTAAGCAATTATTGGTGATTAGCGGCGCAGGCCTTAGAATACCGTCATGAAAGATCAGCAACTCGTCACCCCCGGCAACCACATCAATGTGCGGCGTATTATCTGGCTGCGAATTATCGTGCTCAGCGGTGAGATTTCGGCGGTATGGCTGAGCTCCGCCTACCTGGATGTAGAGTTACCTCTGCTGCCGATTTCGCTGGTGCTAATAACGATTTTCGTTGTCAGCATCGCCAGCCTGATTCGGCTGCGCATGCCCTGGCCGGTTTCTGATAATGAGCTGTTTGCACAATTGGTGTTTGATGTGCTGGCCCTGACTTTTCTGCTGTACTACACCGGCGGCTCAACCAACCCCTTCGCGCCCCTGTTCCTACTGCCGCTGGTACTCACCGCCGCCACGCTGACGGGCTGGTATGCCTGGTTGATGGTGGCATTAACCATCGCCTGCTATTCACTCCTGCTGTTTTTTTATATCCCCTTCCCGGAAACCCACACCATGCACGGCGAAGGTTTCAAATTACACGTTGTAGGCATGTGGCTGGGCTTTATTTTCAGCGCCTTACTGATTGCCGGCTTTACTGCACGCATGGCAATTACCGTACAACGGCAGAATAAAAAGATTACCGACCTGCGCGAGAAACATTTGAAACACGAACATATTCTGGCACTCGGCACTTTAGCCGCCGGCGCGGCGCATGAACTGGGTACGCCGCTTTCAACCATGGCGATTTTGCTTAAAGACATGGAGCCTGATCAACCCCTGTCGGAAACCAAACTCAATACCCTGAAGAATCAGGTGGATCGCTGCAAGACCATCCTGTTCTCCATCTCGGCCGCTTCAGGTGAAGTTCGCGCTGATTCGGGAGGCGTCGCCAAACTCGATGAATACCTGCAAAGTCTGCTACAACGCTGGCAGCAAACACGCGATGATATTGTCGTTGAGTCTGACTTTCAGGGCTCACAACCCGCACCCAGAATTGTTATCGATCAGACACTGGAGCAGGCGCTGCTAAACATTTTAAACAACGCCGCCGATGCCTCACCCGAACAGGTCGAAATACAAGCCCGGTGGAGCAAGCAGGAGCTGGTGCTTACTGTCTCCGATCGCGGTCAGGGCATCTCACCAGAACTGGAAGAGATCGCGGGTATACAAATTATGAGCACCAAACAGGACGGCATGGGTTTAGGCCTGTTTCTCACCTACACCACCCTGGAACGCATGGGCGGCGAAGTGCGCATTATCAACCGCGATGGTGGCGGCGTCAGATGCCAGATCAAGCTACCGTTATCAACCATAAGTGTAACGACATCATGAATACTGAACCCCTACAGACAGATCGCCCCAGCCTGCTGATTGTAGACGATGACACGGTCTTCTGCGAAGTGTTGACTGAAGCTTTAACCAAACGCGGCTTCACAGTCAGCGCCGCGCATAATGTTGACGATGGCCTGGAACTTGCCCGAAAAGAGCCTCCCGAATTTGCCGTGATTGATTTGAGAATGCCGGGAAAATCCGGACTGGAAATGGTCAGCGAACTAAAACAACTCGATGAACACACCCGCATTGTTGTACTCACCGGTTACGCCTCAATATCCACCGCGGTCGAAGCCATCAAACTGGGCGCCATACACTACCTGGCGAAACCCGCTGATGCGGATAATATTGTAAAAGCCTTTGATCGTGAACAGGGAGATAAAAACACGCCGGTAAGAACAAAACCGTTATCGGTAGGCCAGATTGAATGGGAACATATACACAAAATATTAACCGAATGCGACGGTAATATTTCAGAAACAGCAAGACGTCTCAACATGCACCGCCGGACATTGCAACGCAAACTGGCGAAGTATCCGGTTAAGACATAGTTGGCAGTTGGCAGTTGCCAGTAAAAGCTTAGATGCCCGGACAGAACGTGCAAGCCTGCATACACTGTCCCCTCTCCCACTGAGAGAGGGCTGGGGTGAGGGGCTTTTAAGGACATGCGCTTGATTACGCTAATCGAAACTACGCTTTACTAGACATTAATCCACGCTCAGAATATCCAACGATTTATTATAAATCGAGGTATCTACTTCCATAAAATCCAGCACAGTGTGAAAAATATTGTCGTGCGAATATTTTATGGATTTTCTTTTTTCTAAGAACGCTTCATCAACCCCATGATAGTTTTTGCCAAACCACATAATCGCCGGGACATGCAACTGCTCTTCCGGGGCTATGAAGTACGGCATGCCATGCAGATAAAGGCCATGTTCACCCAATGACTCACCATGATCACTGACATAAAACATAGCCGGTTCGAATTTATCGTTATTACTCTCTAATAGATCAATCACTTTCGCTAAAAAGTAATCGGTATACAAAATGCCATTATCGTAAGTATTATCAATCTGCTCTTTGCTGCAATCTTCCAGCTGATTGGTCTTGCAGCTGGGAGTAAATTTTTCAAACGCATCGGTATATCTTTTGTAATAAGCCGGGCCGTGGCTACCCATCTGGTGCAGCACAATAAAAATATCACCCTGATCGTGCTCATCAATGTACTCCTGCAGGTGGGCAAGCATACCTTCGTCCCGACATTCTATATCGCAGTTCGGATTGTTCTCAGGCGACCTGTAATTTTGATAAGGCACACGCAGCGCTACACCCTTGGAGTCGGAATTATTATCCAGCCAGAGTACGTTATCGCCGGCACGTTTCAGCACATCAAGCAGGTTTTCCGTTTCCAGCGCTTTGTCGTGACTGAATTCGTCATGACTGAATATTGAGAACATGCACGGCACAGACACCGCCGTCGAAGTGCCACAGGCCCAGAAGTCGGGGAAGCTGACCACATGTTTCTGTCTGAGCAGTGGGTTAGTTTCTCGCTGATAACCATTGAGCGAAAATCTGTCTGCCCTGGCGGTCTCACCCACAACAAAGATCATCAGTTCTCTATGCGGATTGACAGCAGGCGCTTTCACATCGTCCTCGATCATCTTTAACGCTTGCGCATGTACTTCCGTCGCTACATTGATGTACCTGAGCGCTGAATAAATATAAAAAGTAGGATTAGCGTAGTAACGCAACGGTTTATGCTCTCGAAAAAAAGATGCATAAAAATCACCCTGAATCACGATGACCAAAATAACTGAGACCAGAGCAAGCAGTATCAGCTTTATTCTTGACAGCAGGTTTTTTCTGAACCCGCTGTCGATAACTTTTATTCTGTAAACAAATAAGGATGGCAATACGCCTAACAGCGTGATGTACAAAATCATTTTCAGGGAAAGCAAATCTAAGGCTTCAGCTGTATCGGTGCTGATTATATTCCTGATCATGGACTCATCGATGATCAGGCTATAACTGTCCATAAAATAGCTGGCCGAAGATGAAACCAGAAGCACGGTGATCAAAACTGGTTTGATGGTATATTTATGACACAGAAACGATAGAAAAAGAACAGTGACGCCGCCAAAGACGATGATTAACGACAACAGAAACAGGCTGTTTTTCAGGTTAACCGGGTAAACATCAACAATGTTTGAAAAAAAGGTCACATTGCCGAATGCGATTAAAAAGGCACTGACGAGTAGAATCAGCCTGGAACTTGTTATTTCAGAAAACCCTTTAAAAATACTATTCACATTCTACCTATATAAAAAAATACGTTACCTGTTATGTATAAGGGAGTATCCAGACCCGCCATAACAGGATTTATTATTCCGGAGTATTCTTAAGTCTGGCTTAATTGACTCAGGAATTTCCAGCCAGAAAACCGGGCAGCCAGCCCCATTTAAGCTGTCGACATAAGTCAGCATGTTTGCAGGTTAAGTATCTGGCGGCATTGCAGCGTGGCGCTTATATGCCTGTGATCAGATTAAATCCGTAGTCATGAGAGCAAGAAACTTGCAATAAGTTCCCGGAAAATACATGGGCGGGGGCTCAGGTTTTCAAGTCCCTGGAAAGTCAGCACTTAGCTGCGCAAGGCAGCTCGCACACAGGCAGTTATCATAATGACCCGCTATATTAGCGCGCTCCAATGATGTTAATTTTACAGATACGCACTGACAGTTTTCAACATCACCAGCTTTACACTCAAATGTTCTTTGACAACCGGGGCAGGTTTTTATTGTTGATAGCGGCATTGATTAATGGATAAAAAATACTGTTTTGTGAATGTGTTGTTAAAAACTTTTAAAAGCCCCTCACCCCAGCCCTCTCCCAATGGGAGAGGGGGCTAAAATGCAAATCAAAACCAGCCGATGGTGCTTTGCTGCCAACTGCCAACTATATTTTACCTTTCCAGTTCAGCTTTTTCTCAATCGCCGAGATCATTAAACCGGCGATGTCTTTGCCGGTGGCAATTTCGATGGGTTCCAGACCGGGGGAAGATATCACTGCTAGTAATAAGGGGCCTTCGTGAGAACGGATAATGTCGACACCGGCTACTTTCAGGCCCAGTGTTTTGGCGGCCTTGATCGCGACCGCTCTTTCTTGAGGCGTTATTTTGACGACGTAAGCTGAAGCACCCAGTTGGCTGTCGGCTCTAAAATCACCCGGTGCGGCTTCGTGCTCCACGGCTGCGACGACTTTGCCATCAATGACTAAGCATCGTAAATCTTTGCCTTTCGCCTCTTTGATAAATTTCTGAATGAGTAAATTGGCACCGAGCGATTTGAATGCATTGACGACACTCTCGGCCGCTTTTCTGGTCGTTGCCAGAACCACGCCCCGCCCGTGACCTCGCTCAAGCAACTTAACCACCAGCGGTGCGCCGTCGATCATCTCAATCAAATCGCTGGTTTCCATGGGCGAATTGGCAAAACCGGTAGTGGGAATATCCACACCGTTTTTGAGTAGTAGCTGCAGGGCGGATACTTTGTCTCTGGACTGGGTAATGGCTCTTGATGAGTTGATGGTATAAATGCCCATGCTTTCGAACTGTCTCGTCAGCGCACAGCCATAAAAGGTGGCGCTGGGTCGAATGCGGGTGATAACGGCATCAAGATCTTTAAGCAGAGTACCGCCGCGATAATGCACTTCGGGGGAGATGGCGTCGAGCTTCATGTAGCACTGCTTGATATTCAAAAACACCATTTCATGACCATGCTCATCCCCCGCTTCGAGAATGCGCTGATTGCTATACAGTTCCGGATTACTAGCCAGCAGTCCTATTTTCAGGCCGGTGCGCGGTGTTTTATCTTTACCGTAGAAGTCATTCACGTCCTCCCGGGAAATGTTACCGATGGCAAAACTCATCGCCGGGTCGACCAGCAGGCGTCCCCCCATGGCCTCACGGCCCAGCAGCATGCGATAGCCCATGGTGTCGCGATTCGCCAGAGTCAGTTCAATATCCCACTTATTGCTGCCAAGTTTGATGGTGGCGTTGATCACATAACGCATCTCAGAAGCGCCACTCGAGCTTTTGACCATGCGCTTGTCGACCACCGGCTTTTCACAACGTACCACGGTTTTTCTGTCATTTTGCAGAGGATGCACTTCAAAACTGACCCAGGTTTCGCCCTCCCGCCTGATTTTTTGAATATTAAAGGCATGAATGGACGAGGTTTTAGCCCCCGAATCGACCCGTGCCTTGATGGCAGGAATGTCCAGTTCAGGAAAAGCACACCATTCTTCACAACCTACAATGACCTTTGAAACATTCTCGTTCATAACAGCTAATCTTGATTAATAGTGAGTGAAAGCCGCCATTTTTTACATCCGTTAAGTTATTTCCATATATAACAAACACATGGCAGCGTTCATGAAGCATGGAGTATAAATCAATAGCCTCTATAAAACAGTAAAAGCTTCTGTGAATTGATATAACCGGGACGAAGGCTTTTACCGTAGAGGAAGTGCGGAGAAAACATGAAGTCGGGTTACTTAGGATGCTGATGGAGTACGAACCACATCGATATAGGAACGTGGCTCAAGGCGTCCATGGAAAAGTCAAAGTCAAAAGCCTTCACCGCAGAGGACGCGGAGAACGCAGAGAAGTACGGAGAAAATATAAAAAATGATTGCGTAGGATGCTTGCTGCTAAAGCATGAGCCGGCGCATTCACGGTAGCTATACATTCAATGCACTTGCCGCATTTCTTCCATTAAGAAAGCTAATCGTCAGCACCCATAAAATTCGTTATCTCTTTTAGCCGATTACCTGTACATGCTATTGAGTCATATTGAAAGGATACCCTTCAATCAAGACGCGCTGAGAATACATCCGTGTACGCTCGGCAGCAGCATCCCTGCTGCTGACGGTCTTGATTGAAGGGTATCCTTTCCATACGCCTTGTTAGTAAGTACCGAAAGCACCTTCGGCATTTACACCCACCAGGTTCATGCTAATCGAGCCGGTCATTGGCGGATCACCACCACATAAAGCAGCTATACAGAAACCGTTCAGGGCTACAGATGCACTACCATCTGCAATATAATCTCCAATTGTTGATGCTGTCTGAGCCTCGATGCTTCGCTGTATTTTGTCTCGCCAGTTTATAGCCCAAATACCCGCCCGACCGTGGTCTGCGTCGCAACATTATTAAAACACCTGATATTTTTAAGGTCAATTACGGAACACACCATGACCCGACAGAGACCTGCCTATACGCATTTTTTAAAAACCAGCTGTATCAGAGATATATTAAGTGCCGTGCGTTGTGCACGGACAGACGTGCATGCAACCCTGCAATTTTATAAAGAAGTTTGATGATCTTAGATAATCGACAGAAGAAATCGGGACTGACTAGATCATAGCTATCCATATTCACAGAATAGCTGACGCTTTCCAGATAAGACAGCTAAATAGGAATGTTTATAAAACGCCGGCACTACACGACACAGCGCTCTGTTTTCAGCCGTTACTCTGACATCTCACCTTAATGAGAAATATTATTTTTTAGACTAAACATCCAGATGATAGAGAGTCGGTTATTTCTGACCGACTCTCTCCTTTTCACTTAATCCTTTTTCGTCAAATCCGCCGGCGTCTTACTCAGCACTTTTTTACCGGTAAACATGGCGGAGATAAGGTTGCCGCCTTCGCGTAGCTCGGTGACCACTACCGCCACAATATGCAGCACTATCAGGCCCAGCAGAGCATAGAAATTGTAGTAATGCAGGGTAATGAAGGGGCTGCGAAAAGCGCGCATTGACTCGTAGGCGGCGGTATCGTACGTCTCCTTTGCGTAGGGCACCAGCGTTGCCGGATCAACACCGGGGGCAGCTATCCAGCTGGCAATCCAGGCGCCGAGTGGTGGGTAGAAGATGTCGGTTCCCGCCAGCACCAGTCCAGTGATGGCTTGTATTACCAGCACGAGTAACAGCAGGGTGACGGCAATGCGCCCCAGTGGGTTGTGGCCGAGGTACTGACGTGGCCGTCCAACTTTGAAATAGGCAACGTAGGCGCGCAGCTCATCCCGATAACCCTGGCCGCTCGGCAGAATTGACCGCCAGCGCGCATGTGGCCCGCCGATAAAGGCCCAGATCAGACGCCAGAATAGATTTATTACGAATACATATCCGATCCAGACATGCACGGTCTTTAACAGAATTTTGCCTTCGGTGGAGACACCGAGCGCCGAGGCATTGAGAATGACAGTACCCAGAGCGACCAGCCCGAGTATGCACAACACATTGATCCAGTGAAACCAGCGGATACTGGCATCCCAGACAAAATAGGTTTTAAGTTCAGTCATAACGGCTCTCCTGTGGCTGAGCATGTTGCGAGGTTTGATGATTTTGATGAGTCATTAACGGTTTTTCTTCGAAGCCGGTTTTTTAAGCACTTGACAGTAATCTACTGGAAAATAAATCTCTGATCATTTCTTAGATTATGCTTTTATATCAAATTAATATATCTGAGTATTGCTAAAACTTAACAACATAAAAAACAATGGATTTCTTAGTACCATTCTTAAATATCTTTATCCGTTGCACCTCTTTAGAGCCTATCAGAACCTGATAAGCCTATCATCGAAAACTGAATTGAAACTGAAAACTTAAGATTGAAGACTGATTAACAAAAACAACAGGCATTTAAACGTTTAACTATCTACCAACTTCCGCCAGCGGGTGTATCAACTCTGCGCAATCACCTCAACAGACACACCTGTTTCGATAACACCGTTGCCGTCGGCGATCGAATTCTGCCCGAAAATTACTTTGTTATTAAGTTTGCGATAGGTAATCAAAGTTTTAGTGGGTTCGCTGCCTCGTTCGGCATTGATAATATCGAGACTGGGAATTACGCACCGACTACAAGGTTTCACAACTCTTAAAACAATATCGTTTACTTTAAGCGTTTTCCAGTGGTCTTCGGCAAAGGCTTCGCCACCACTGACGACAATATTAGGCCGGAAACGCGCCATGGGAATCATTTCATTCATACGTGAATTCAAATCATCCAGCGAGGCCTGCGTGGTCAGCAAAATTGGAAAGCCATCGCTGAAGGCGGTGTGGTCTCCAGGCCGCGCATAGGTCTGGTCGATGATGCGAATTTCATTATCAGGAAAATAATCCAGCCGGCAGGTTATGGCTAGAAACTGGCTGAGCCAGCGGGCGACTTCATCACCACCGTCACAGGCGTAGACTTCGTCCTGCCAAATTTTGACTTTTTGCATAGCTGCACCATCAGGCACGCTGACTTTTATTTCAGCCATGTCCGGCGCATGCAGCAGCAGGCTGCAATCAGATTCGGGGTTAATGAGTTCAGGCTGGATTAAACACAGGTGCGCGAGTTTGCGCTGGGTGAGCATCACGCCTTTGGCATCGACCACCATCCAGCGGCGGTCGTGTTTCAGGCCGCCCATGTCTATCAAGGATTTTTTCAGCTGGATCTGCCGCATGGATTTGACAGGGTAGATGGCGAGTTCGGAGATGATCAGATTAGACATGGTTGTGTTACCGTTTTAAAAAACCATTCACCGCAGAGGTCGCAAAGAACGCAGAGAGAAACATTTTTTATAAAACAACATTAGACATCAATGGCGCATGCTATGCTTTAAAATTAATACAATAATAAAGTTACATCGATATTAACTTTTGGTTTTCTCTGCGTTCTTTGCGACCTCTGTGGTAAAAATATCTTTTAAATCTTTTTACTTCGCCTGCGGTAAATACTTTGTTTTAGCGTTTATCAATACTGCAACACGCTTCCAGCTGGCGCTGCATTTCTTCCAACCCCAGTTCCCGCGCACGTTCGATATTCTGTTCGGGAATTCTTTCCGGCTCGGGATAATTGTTTAGCGCCTGTTCCAGGCTGGCTTCGCGGATGAGATGCAGCATGGGATAGGGGGAGCGATTGGTGTAGTTGGCGGCATCGTTGTGTTCGGCACCGGCAAAACAGTAATCGGGATGAAAGCTGGCGACCTGATAAACACTTTCATAACCTTGATCCGCGATCAGCCCCTCTGCCAGTTCGAGCAGTTCCAGATAATCGTCAAAGTGCTGAAAGCCTTCCGGAAAGATCAGCAGCGTGGTTTCTATATCGTCATTATTATCGAGCTGGATGCATTCATCAATCACCGTCTGCAGCGCCGACTCTATATCCGTGTCGGGTTTGACCCTGTAGCGAATGCTGCCACGTTCCAGTTCGCGCCGGGCAAACGGGCAGAAGTTGTTTTCAACAATCACGGTTTTAACCCAGCAGCGCGTCTGCTTGATGACGCCCTGCTTGATCATGCTTTGATCGCTGCGGGCCTGCTCACTGCTGATCGGATTTTCACTCATAAATAAGCTCGCGCCGCCTTAGCGGGAAGCGCGTGCGCCCATCTGATCAAGACCTTGACTGTCCAGATATTCTTCATAATTGCCGTCGAAGTTAACGATGCCGGTCGGCGTCATATCGATAATGCGTGTCGCCAGTGAGGAGACGAACTCACGGTCATGGCTGACGAACAGCAAGGTACCGTCGTAGTTTTCCAGCGCCAGATTCAGCGATTCAATCGACTCCATATCAAGGTGATTGGTCGGCTCATCCATCAGCAGGATGTTGGGTTTCTGCAACATCAGCTTGCCGAAGATCATGCGCCCCTGCTCACCCCCGGAAATAATTTTGACCGACTTGCCGATATCATCCTGCGAAAACAGCAGTCGCCCGAGTACGCCGCGCACGACCTGCTCATCATCACTGGGCTGCTTCCACTGGCTCATCCAGTCGAACAGAGTCATATCCTTTTCAAAGTCCGCCGAATGATCCTGTGCATAGCTGCCCAGCTTTGAATTTTCCGACCACTTCACCTTACCGCTATCGGCCTCGATATCACCGAGCAGCGTGCGTAGCAGTGTGGTTTTACCGATGCCATTCGGGCCGATGATAGCGACGCGTTCACCGACCTCTAGCATCAGGTCGAGATTTTCGAATAGCGGCGCTTCGTTATCATAATGTTTCTTCACACCCTCAGCTTCCAGCGCCAGACGGAACAGTTTCTTGTCCTGCTCAAAACGGATATAGGGATTCACCCGACTTGATGGCTTGATCTCTATCAGTTCAATTTTATCGAGCTGCTTGGCGCGCGAAGAGGCCTGTTTGGCCTTGGAAGCATTCGCCGAGAAGCGGCTGACGAAGGTTTGTAACTCGGCAATCTTGACCTTTTTCTTGGCGTTTTCGGTATGCATTTTTTCGCGCGCCTGGGTGGCGGCAATCATGTATTCGTCATAATTGCCGGGGAACAGACGTAGCTCGCCGTAATCCAGATCGGCCATATGGGTGCAGACACTGTTCAGGAAATGGCGGTCATGCGAAATGATGATCATGGTGCTCTTGCGCTGGTTGATGATCTCTTCCAGCCAGCGAATGGTATTGATGTCCAGATTATTGGTCGGCTCGTCGAGCAGCAGAATATCAGGATCGGAAAACAGTGCTTGTGCCAGCAGCACGCGGAGTTTCCAGCCGGGGGCGACCGCGCTCATCGGGCCGTTATGCTGGTCCATCGGGATATCCAGACCCAGCAGCAATTCACCAGCACGCGCCTCGGCGGTATAACCGTCCATTTCGCCGAAGTGCACTTCCAGATCAGCCACCTTCATGCCCTCCTCTTCGGACATTTCCGCCAGACCGTAAATGCGGTCACGCTCCTTTTTTACTTCCCAGAGTTCAGCGTGCCCCATAATAACGGTGTCGATGACGCTGCACTCTTCATAGGCGAACTGATCCTGGCGTAATTTGCCCACGCGCTGGTTCACGTCAATCGAAACACTGCCCGCGCTCGCCTCCAAGTCACCGCCCAGTATTTTCATGAAGGTGGATTTGCCACAACCATTGGCGCCGATCAGGCCATAACGGTTGCCGCCGTCGAATTTGACGGAAATGTTTTCAAACAGGGGCTTGGCCCCGAATTGCATAGTAATATTAGCTGTCGTAATCAAAGTGTGTACACCAAATAGGCTTGTATAAAACCGCCTATTATCCCATATTTAAGACCCCACTGTATATTATTTAACCAATTAATAAGGACTGCTCAGCTCAACCGGCTCATTGATGGTCGGAATAAAGACATCGTCGTTCCTGCACTCAATAACCGGCAACGAATCGCGCCGGGTGGGGCGCGACACCATAAAAACATGCAAAGCCGTGCCAATTAGGCCGTATACTTCCGCCATATACAGGGTAACCAAAAAGAGCATTGCTTCGCGATTGAACAAACCTGTTCACCATGAAAAAATGTTGACCTGAAGACGTTAATAATGACGGAGAGAAATATAAGATGTCATGGCCTGTTCTTAAACTACGCAATACCACGTATTTTTTTATTTTTTAACAAAAAACCCATTATAAATATACATCATTAAAAACATGCCAATAACCCAGGACCCCCTTTCCCAGTCTTTCGCCACACTTACACCCGACCATATTCTGGACGCGATTGAGGCGACCGGCCGGATATGCGATGGCCGTTTTCTGGCGTTGAACAGCTATGAGAACCGGGTCTATCAGATCGGCATTGAAGATGACCGCCCCATCGTCGCCAAGTTTTATCGTCCGCACCGCTGGAGCGACGCCGCCATTATCGAAGAGCACCTGTTCACTCTGGAGCTGGCGGAAGCGGAAATCCCGGTGATCGCGCCCCTCGCCGACGAGCACGGAAAAACGCTGTTCCAGCACGGCGACCATCGTTTTGCGCTCTATCCCTTCCGCGGCGGTCGTGCACCGGAACTGGATAACCCGCAACAACTTGAACAACTGGGTCGGTTCATCGGACGCATTCATGCCATGGGTGCCAGCAAGGAATTTCAGCACCGCAAAACCCTGAACATCGAAACCATGGCGATAACACCGCGCAGCTTTCTGCTGGAAAATGATTTCATTCCCGCGCATCTGCTCGACGCTTACACCACAGTTACCCGCGACCTGACCGAACAGATTGAGCGCAGTTTCGAGCACGCGGGCAAGGTCAACTATATCCGCCTGCACGGCGACTGCCATCCCAGCAATATTTTATGGACCGATGCCGGCCCGCACATCGTCGATTTTGACGATGCCCGCACCGGCCCCGCCATTCAGGATCTATGGATGTTCCTTTCCGGCGACCGCTTTTACATGACCGAACGCCTCGCCGACCTGCTGGCCGGATATACCCAGTTTTATGATTTCAACCCCGCCGAACTGCATCTGGTGGAAGCGCTACGCACCCTGCGCATCATCCACTACTCTTCCTGGATCGCCTCACGTTGGGATGACCCAGCCTTCCCCCGAGCCTTCCCCTGGTTCAACAGCAGCCGTTACTGGGAAGACCATGTTTTATCTTTGAGGGAGCAGTCGGCGCTGTTAAACGAGTCACCATTGATGTGGGACTGAAAAACTTAAACAAGCGTTTTCACCGCAGAAGCGCAGAGAAGACACCTCTGCGCTAAACAGCCATTCGTCTGAAAAGTCTTGCCGACAAGTTCAACATCATGAATTTATACAGCCTTTCTTTGCAACCTCTGCGGTAAAAGCTTTTGCTTTAAACACTCCAAGGTTCTCTCAGCGCCTCTGCGTTGACATTGTTTCTATTCAATGGCCTCATCCCATCCGGTAAAACAGATACCGTATCGGCCTTTACGTCCGCACACACTCAAAACACTCCAGGCATTTTTACGATGGTTTCTGTGGCGCCCGATCACCCCCCCCCAATGCCTGTGAGCAGGGGTCGTCATCTGGCAATTCCCGGGCACATTTTTTATCCTCAGGCATTTTATTTTAGCGCCTAAAAGGGTACTATCTGTCCTCAAATGGGACGAACTTCAATGAAATTGTCATAAATGTGATAAATGGAACAAATCGTTAAACCGGATAGCTCCCGCAAACGGATGCGGGACAAGGCACAACAGCTGCTTCAGGAAATTGAAGTGGAACGCCTGCCGCCCCGGCCGAATATTGTGTTGCCCCTGCTCAGAGCCGGCAACGACTTCCCTAGCTCCCGCGAACAGCTTGCCGAACACATTGATAAAGACCCCGCATTACATCTGCGTCTGCACTCCGTCTGCCGGCACTATGGTTGTGACTATGACCCCGGCGCATCAAGCGCACAACGACTCCAGCAGCTCGACCAGCACACTATAAAAAGCCTGATCATCACCTCCGCCAGTCAGCAGTACTTCACCACTCGCTGCCATCAAGCCGACCATCAGCAACAGACCCGTTTTCTGAAACGCCACTGGCAGCACTCGCTGCTCTGTGCCTCCCTCGCCAAAGCCATCGCCCGTCACAGCCGGTACCAGTATCCGGAAGAGGCCTATACCGCCGGCCTGCTGCATGATATCGGTCAGCTGGTACTGCATTGCGCCTATCCTGATATTTATGCCACGCTAACCACCTCTGATGAGGATGACCTCGAGCTGCATGACCTGGAAAATAACGAGTTCGCCTGCGACCATCTCTATCTCGGTGCCGAATTGCTCCGCCTCCAAAATGCCAACTCATTCCTGTGCGATGCGATTCTGTATCACCACCAGCCGCTTGATCAGCTCATGGATACCCATCCGCTGGTAAAAATCATCAACTTTGCCAACCGGCTCAGCAACACCGATTTAAACATCCCAAAAGGTAGCCCGCACAATGTTATCTTTGATCACGCCGATCAACTTTTTGGCTTTAACCGTTCTACTGTCATTGAGATTCTGAGCGAGGCTAATGAGCACCTGAATAATTGTGCGCTTGAGCTCGAGATTGATCTGGACGACGGCGATAGCGATAAAGTAAGTTCACGCCTCATTCAGGCCCGAATCGAACAGACTCAGGCTCAGCTGGATGAGCAGATTAAACTTATCGGCCTGCTCGATGGTCTGCATCAGCATCTGTCCCGAGTGAATGATGACGCTGAACTGTTCACCACTATCGAGCAGTACACCCATCTACTGTTTGGTATCGAGTACAATATTACGTTTCTGTACGATGTCGGCGACAAAAAAATCTGCGCCATGGCCCCCGCAGATCGACACCTTGCTGATCTTGAAATTCCGCTACTGCCTGATCGCAGCATCGTCACCGACTGCCTGCTCGAGAAACAGCCGTTGCACTGCTTTAGCCATTCGTACAACAAGCTCAGCCTCATCGATCAACAACTGTTATCAGCCGGCGCTAAACAGGGCATGATCTGTCTGCCTCTGCTCAATCATCACGAAATCATCGGCGTACTGTCACTGGCAGTAGATCGCCAACAACAAATGACCCTGTGGAAACAGCTGCCTCTGCTCAGCCACTTCAGTCGTGAAATAGCACAAACCATCTATGCCCGCCACAGCCGTCAGACTATGGCTGCAGCCGGTTCGATCGATTATGAGGCGCATATTCGCGAGGTGATACACGAAGTGGGCAACCCGCTCAGCATCATTAACAACTACCTGGAGATTCTCAGCCTTAAGCTGGACGATGAAAATCAGGCGCATACCGATATCACGACCATCAAAAGTGAAATTTATCGCGTCAGCGAAATTCTCCAGCGCCTTAAAGCGCCCTCAAGCTCCACCCGTTCCGGTGTAGTGACAAAAGTGGATGTCAACAAGCTGCTCACCGAGCTGACCCAATTTTTCAAAATCTCCATTCCGGCAAGCAGTGACATTGAGTTGAAACTTGAGCTTGACCCGAAACTGCGCGCGATAAACTGTAATGCTAATGCCATCAAACAGATTTACACTAATCTAATAAAAAATGCGACGGAGGCACTGACAGAAAATACTCAAATTATGGTCTACACTCATGATCAGGTTAATGTTGATGGCAAAACTTACATTGAAATATCCGTTGTCGACAATGGCCCGGGCATTCGACCTGAAGTACTGAACCGATTATTTAAACCGGTTCAAACTGACAAGGGAGACGGCCACGCCGGCATAGGACTGAGCATTGTTAAAAAGCTGGTCGATGAAATAAACGGTTCAATCAGTTGCCGAAGCAACAATCAGGGCACGGCTTTTCAAATACTGATCCCTGATAAATGAAGCTAAAGCACTACTCTGGGTATGTGCACATAACAATAACTAGCCGCCTTATGCGATAGAGCAATAAAAATGATAAAAAACGAACAAAACATTCTTATCGTTGATGACGACCCTGTTCTGCTTCGCAGCTTAAAAGAGCTCCTTGCCGTTCATGCTTATGATACCGATGTCGCGACCGGGGGTGAACAGGCAATATGCCTTATTAATAAAAAGGATTATGATCTGATTTTGCTGGATCTGCATATGCCGGAGGTAAACGGCTATGATGTGATGCAACACCTCAAATCGATCAATCAGAAAGCTGCCATTATTATTGTCAGTGGTGAGAACACTTTCGAAGCAGCGCGCAAAGCCTGCTCTGGCGGCACCTATGCATACCTCAGCAAGCCTTATAAAACCGACGAGCTGCTGAACACAGTTAAACATGCATTAAAAGAAAAGCATCTTAAGAAACTGAATTCGGTTATGCAGCATCGGCTTAAGGAATCCGAGCGACTGCATCGCTATCTGGTCAACACCTCACCTGACATTATTTATATTCTTGACCCGCAGGGTTGCTTTACTTTTATCAACCAGCGTATCGAAAGCCTGCTGGGTTTCTCTCCGGAAGAACTCATCGGTAACCATTATTCGATACTGGTTCATCAGGATGATATTCAGCACGCCAAATATGTTTTCAACGAACGCCGCGTGGGTGAGCGCGCTTCGAACAATATCGAGCTTCGTCTCAAATGCAAGGACAGTGACAAGCCGCGCTATTTCGAAAACAAAATGCTGCCCATCGAGCTCAGTTCCATGGGTATTTATACCGGCGCGGACAATAATAAGAAAAACACCTATTTGGGCACTTATGGCGTCGCCCGCGACATCACCGAGCGCAAGATTGCCGAAGAGACCATCACCTTTCAGGCCTATCATGACCTGCTCACGCGCCTGCCCAATCGTACCTTGCTGCGTGACCGCCTGAGCCTGGCCATTACTCAGGCCAAGCGCGAAAACGAAATGCTGGCGGTTATGTTTCTGGATCTGGATCGGTTCAAAAACATCAACGACAGTCTGGGCCACATTTCCGGTGACGAACTGTTGCAGCAGGTCAGTGCCCGCCTCAAAAGCTGCCTGCGAAAAGGCGATACCCTGGCACGTTTTGGCGGCGATGAATTCACGCTGCTGCTGCCCAAAATCACCAACCGTAGCGCGGATGCCCGAAAAATCGCGGAAAAAATCGCCTATGTATTAAAAGAACCCTTTTTCATTGATGACAACGAGCTTTATGTCAGCGCCAGTATCGGCATTTCCCTGTACCCGCAGGACGGCCAGAACATGGACGCGCTGATCAAAAACGCCGACATCGCCATGTACCATGTCAAAGGCCAGGGTAAAAACGGTTTTCAGTTCTTCTCCAATGAGATGGATACGCCCTACTACAAGAACCTGTCTCTTGAAACCGGTATCCACAAGGCGCTCGACAACGAGGAATTCACCCTGTTTTTTCAGCCCCAGATTAATGTTGGCTCCGGTGAGATCGTCGGTGTCGAAGCGCTGCTGCGCTGGCATCATCCCGAGCTCGGCTGCATCCTGCCCGGCGAGTTCATCCCTTTCGCCGAAGAGACCGGCCTGATCATCGAGATTGACAACTGGGTGATAAAAAACGCGCTTTGCGAAATCAGCCAATGGCATCAATCTGGCTTGCCGGAAGTGCGTATGGCGATCAATATCTCGGCGTGCCATCTGGCCAGGGAAAACTTTGTTGCAGAGATCGCCCAGGCGCTAAATGATTACAATGTGCCGGGGCGATACATTGAAATTGAAATTACCGAAAACGCCATTATGGAAGATATGGATGGCGTCATTCATAAACTCAAGCAACTAAGAAAGCTGGGCATCAGTGTGGCGATCGACGATTTCGGCACCGGTTATTCATCACTCACCTATCTGCACAAGCTGCCTATACATACCCTGAAAATTGACCGCACATTCCTGCAAGTCGAACGTTTTGCCAATGATGATCACACCATTGTGAACACCATAGTCGCCATGGCCAAAGGCCTGAAACTGAATGTCATCGCCGAGGGCATTGAAAGCCAGCGGCAGCTGGATTATCTGCGCGAGATTGGCTGTACCGAAGCGCAGGGATTCTTATTTGGCAAACCGATGGAATCTGATCTTATTAAAAACCTTCTCACGAAAAAGCCTTTCGCCTTGCCCGCTGCCAACAAGCCGGGGCTTGGTTTACATCGCAAACAACACTGAAAGCCGTGTAATTTTACGGTTCCCATGCAGACAATTATTAACTACAGTATGAATTGGCCACAAAGGCGCTAAAAAAGTTTTTCTTCTTTAACCGATATGCAACTCTTCCATAAAGTAGCAAATACAATCCTGTCGAATCGCAGTCTCGCTGGTAGTAAACATGGACAGTATCACTGGTTTTTTGAACAGGAGCTTATGGCCAAGCCTCTCTATATATTCGTCAGTGACATCTTCGTTGCTTTCACTGCTGACAACGATGTGCTTTTCTGCGTCGCTATTAATACTCGCAAACTCGGTGCCGGCAGCAATAAGCTGAAAGTTGTTCTCCTCTAGTCGGGCGTTTAAATTAAGCTCGCTCTGCCCGGCATCCACGCCCAGCGTGACGGTCGGCAACAGGGTAACGCGCGCGACGGTGTGATGCAGTTTTAGTTTGTGCTTAAGCGGTGATGAGAGATCATCCAGTGCCAGCATATTTTCGAGATAGTTGAGGGCGTGATCTTCGCCCGAACGGTCACCTGACTGCCCGCATTCCAGCACAGCAGCGGGGCAGAAATCTGAAAACGCGGATGACTGCACGCCTTTGGGACTGGTGAAATAAACCGCAATGTCACTAAATTCTGCGGCCAGCACGAGTCCGTGCGGGTTGAGGTTATTGATGCAGGCGTAATGCGGATTTTTGCCGGTGTTGTTGTGTATATCGATACTGGCGAATGGCTTTTTTTTACGCATGATCCTGGTCACCGCCTGCATCATATCTTTTTCCGCTGAATCACGGCATGGCGTACCCGGCCAGATACGATTGTAGTCATCCTGATGCTCAAGTCGGCGCTGATTTTCTTTCGCCGCCACAATGTTGCCCACAAATAAGGAGACGGCTCGGGGCAGTGGTGTGCCCCGATATTTTTTCAGCAGGCGCTGAATTGCGTACAGGCCGGTGGTTTCATTGCCATGCAATAGCGTCGAAATAAACAGCGGTTGCGGATTTATGCCTCCCAGATGAAACAGGGTGGGTGTTTTTAAGACTGTGTGCAGCTCTTCTGCTTTTGCAGTAAGGAAGCCTTCGGGAATATCGTACATTTCGCTTAACATGGTGTCGCCTCGAGATCCCATTCGTGCACCGGCCTGCCTGTCTTCTGGTTGTTCAGGTAGGTCAGCGTCAGCAGGGATCGATCATTGTTATGTGCTTTAAGAAAATCCAGCTGCCATTGACTGCCGGTTCTATTTTTTTCGACGCGTTGCCTGATGACGGCGAGATAACGGCAGCTGTCCTGCTGATTAATGCCCAGTTCAGCCAGGCCGATTTCTGCCTGATCAAGCAGACGCTCTAGAATAATAGTTTGCAGGGTATCAACTTTATCATCGAACCAGTGCGTCTTGTGCTTGAGCCCCAGTTGCGCGGCGCGGTAGAAATCATGCTTGGCATCAGCAAACGGCAGACTACTTTCAGATGGCTCATCCAGGGTGGCGTAATAATGTACCAGGCCATAATAAAAAGCGATATTGGCAATATTATCTATCGTGCTGGGCGCGCTGGCACAGACCCGGTGCTCGATGCGCAAGTGTGGTTGCATGGTTTCATCAAAACCAATCAGGGGGCGATTCCAGCGCCAGATGGTGCCGTTGTGCAGGCGTAGATGTTTGAGCTCATCACGCTTCGACTGATAGTGCACCGGCAGCAGTATCGGAAAATGCTCCAAATTTTCCTGGAAACATTCGAACAGAGACTCGCGCGCATAGCCTGTACCAAAACTGACCCGCCGCAGCGGACCTGAAGCGGCGCCACCATAGCCACCTGTGGGTACGGCCTGCTCAAACACCGGGATACGCGTTTCCTGCCATAACCGCTTGCCAAACAGACAGGGTGAATTGGCACTCACCGCGACCATCACCGACGACAACAGAATTGAAGCATTGTAATAACGTACCGCAACTTCCTGGGGCACCTGTATATGAATTTGCAACGAGGTCGCAGCGGCTTCCAGCATCACATCTCTGTGCACCACCTGCAGATGCTCTTCACCATTGATATTCAATTCGATTTCAACGCCGTCGCGCTGTCTTAAAATCTGTTCATTGAGGGCCCGGTATCGGTCCATCAGTGAAATGTTATCAAGCGTAAGATCACTATCGCGCAAGGTTGGCAGAATGCCGATGCCGAGCACATGGCTATCCAGCCTGTGTGCGGTGTCGGCACAGTGCTGCCACAGCTCATTTAATTTGCGCTCAAAGCTGGAGAGCACCTTATTGCATAACCGCTCCGGATCCACGTTCAGCTCCACGTTGAATCGGGCCAGCTCAGGCGTGAGCAGAGCATTGTTAGCCTGTTCCAGAAACGCGGTATTGACGGCGGCGGGATGCCCCTGTTGATCAATTAACCAGGCCTCCAGCTCATAGCCGGCCATCAATGCGTCTGATGAAAATTGATGCTGCTCAAACCACGCTTGCACCAGCATGGTCTCATCTTTGAGCTGAGCTAAAAACTGCTGGTAATCTGATTTAGTGTAATGGCTATACTGTATTTCTTCACCCATGGTCCTAGCTCTATTCAGTCAAATAACTCATCGTCTGCACCGTTTCACCGATCCTCTTTTTTATTATAGGGGAAACGGGTATGGCCGTAGCGGATGATCAGCACGGTCAGCGCGATAATCAGCACTGCCCCTGCAATGCCCAGCATTCGTAGGGTGTCGATATTTTTCATGTCCAGAATCATGTAACGTGCCAGGGCCACGATAGCGATATAGAGCGGAATGCGCACCGGCAACTTTCCTGAATCCAGGTAGATGGCTACCATCTCGAGGACTTCCAGATAGATGAAGAGCAACAACAGATCGGCCAGGGTTACAGTCCTGGCACTCACCATGGCGAAGACCTCCGCTCCCATGGCGATGACGGTGGCAATTGCGATGATCAGCAGTCCGATGCTTTGAATCCAGGTCAGCGCCTTATACCCGGCATTTCTAATGTTACTCATAGCCACTCCTTAAAGCGTCAAGTTGCTGTCAAGCATACTACCTGAAATCACATTTTGATCTGGATTAATTGTATCAAGCAGTTGTTGATTCAGGTCAAGCCTTAGTATAAGACCTTTCTATTAAATGACCGATTTTTACATGCATTTACAGCACCCTTAAATCTAATCGTATCAGGACAATTGAACAGTAATGTCTAAACAAATGAGTCCCAGTATCGCCAGCCAGGAGTACGCTATCAGCTACGCTGAATTAATGGATTTATCACCACACCGCGCCCTACTTCGTTTTCATCAGCGCCACGATCAGCGCATCAAACAAGCCACCGCAGGTTCAATACAGAGCAAGGCCTGTTTTGAGGGCTGCGCTTACTGTTGTCATTTCAAGGTGATTGCCGATGCGGTTGAAATCGTTGCCATGGCTGATTTCGTAGAGGCTAACTTCGACTCACAGCAGATTGATCAGATCATACAGTCAGCCAAACATAATATCGAGGAATCCAGGAACCTCAGCCACGAGGAGCACTCCACCATCAATCAGAAATGCCCGTTGCTGATCGACAACAGTTGTGCCGTATACCCGGTCAGATCAATAAAATGTCGAAACTTCCACGCCACCGATGCAAGCGGCTGTCGCGCCTCCTACGACAACCCCAAAGACCTGACCATTCTTAACGAAAACATACCTGAAGTTTATATCGCCGCTACCGGAAGTGGCGATGGATTTCTAACCGCGTTGCATAACCACGGCTATGATGATCGAAGCTATGACCATAATACTGCGTTTGTCGAAGCTCTGGAAAACCCCTACTGCAGGATTCGCTACGATGCCGGCAGGCGCGCCTTCACAACAGCAAAATACGATAACTATTGATGCTACTTTGAAAGGTTTAACACAGTTGTTGCCCGCTAACAGTGCGAGCTGAAAAACAGGTGCCGGGAAAGATTTTAGTGGTAAGACAAAGATGGCGCTGAGGCGACTGCTCTAGCTCGGCATGTTGGTATCTGTTTTCTGATAACGGCTTTGCCTGATAAGCAAAGCCATTATCAGTGTCAACTTTATAACGCTTCTGCTTCCGTATCGAAAATATCTTCAACCACCACCACTTTCGGTTTTGGATACAAGTTGAATTCCGTTGCCGAGGCAATGGTGTAGGCACCCATTTTCTTAGCGATCAAAATATCGCCTACCTGCATATCGGGCAGCTCAATATCTTCGGACACGATGTCAATACTGTCGCAAGTAGGACCCGCCAATACGCTGGATAAAAACTCACCGCTGGGATCAAAGGGTTTAAGTGGTGCCAAAGGATAGGAAGCGTGATCGAACATCTGGCCACTGAATCCGCCATAGACTCCGTCGTCCAGGTAGTACCAGTTTTTTGCGCCCCGCCTCGCTTTGCCCACGATAGAGACAACTTCGATCATCGCCGGTGCGGCGATGAAACGGCCGGGCTCTGCAAAAACCTCAACGCCTTCCGGCAGCTCACTCAGTGCCTCCATGACCGGCGCACAGAAGTCTGCGATGGGCAACACCGTTTCCTGATAGGAGACCGGGAAGCTGCCCCCAATATCCAGAAGTTTCCACCTGATGCTGCTCATGACTTTCATCGCAGCAATACTGGCTCTAATTGCATCGGCCTGGGTCATCGGTGACAAGGATTGCGAACCCACATGGAATGATAGCCCAACCACCTCAATCTTATTTTGGTATGCAAACTCAACCAACATGGGCAGCTCTTCCAGCGCACAGCCAAATTTACGTGACAGATCGACCACGGCCTGCTTGCTGCGAAAGCTCACCCGTATTATTAATTCCACCTGACCGGCGTAAGGAATGAATTTTTTCAGCTCCTCCATGTTGTCGATGACAAAACGGTTACAACCGAACTCCAGCGCACGCTGAATCTCTTTAACTTTCTTGATGGGGTGGGTATGGATGCACTGTTCGCCTTTGACTCCGAGCGATTCGGCCAGCTCCACTTCTCCGCTGGTAGCCAGGTCGAAACGACAGCCCAATGACTTTAGTCGTTTGATTAACGCCGGATGCGACAAAGCCTTCACGGCATAAAAGAGCTTTACCCCGGGCAGAGCGGCCTGTAATAATTTGTACTGGTAATCAACTTCACTTAAATCGAGCACCATAAACGGGGTTTCGTGCCTGGCCACCAGTTCTTCCAGACTGGCACGGTCAAATTCCTCCAACATATCCGGATGGGACTGTTCCGCAAAACACTCAACGATTGTTTGCTTAACCATTTTTCAAAGTTTCCGTGATATTGCGGCAGGAAAACCAACCTGATGCAGTGAAGTTTCAAAAAGGCGTCTAATCCTTTTCAGGAAGAAAGGCGCGGTGATGATGAGCAAGCTTCCAGTAGGATGACGCTCAGATACGGACTCTATCAGGCCTGTTTAAGGCGATGAATTCAGCGTTAGCAGCGAGCTGCATTATTGCGAATGCCGGCAGCAAAGTCTATATGGAGCCTTA
This sequence comes from Gammaproteobacteria bacterium, assembly GCA_027858635.1. Taxonomy (GTDB): domain Bacteria; phylum Pseudomonadota; class Gammaproteobacteria; order SZUA-229; family SZUA-229; genus LH-M37. The sequence continues at coordinate 25,593 of JAQICG010000322.1, forward strand.
TCCAATATGAAATGAGTTTGAAGGAGGGATGGCCAAAGTTAATTTATTGCATTATAAATACAATTATCCGGCAATAAAAAACCCCTGTGTTAAGGAGCTTTTTACTGAAGTCCGCTCTAAATAACAGGCTTTTAATACTCCCGCATCAGCAGCGATTTGCCCGTCATGGATGGAGGCTGTTGCAACCCCATTAACTTCAATACAGTGGGCGCAATCGCACTCAGTGAGCCGCCCGGCCTCAAATGCCAGTTAGCCTGATCAATCACCATGCAGGGCACCGGGTAAAGGGTGTGCTGGGTATGTGGCTCCTGCGTGACCGGCTCCACCATCTCATCGCAATTACCGTGATCGGCAGTAAGCACCACTGAATATTCAGCCTTGACCGCGGCATCCAGCACACGCCCGACTTCATGGTCCAGCGTCTCCACGGCTTTTATCACGGCCTCACGCACGGCGGTATGACCCACCATATCGCCATTGGCAAAGTTAACCAGAATAAAACTGTGTTCGCGTTTTTCCAGCGCCTCGATTATGGTATCGGCCACTTCTGCCGCGCTCATTTCCGGCTGCTTGTCGTAAGTGGGCACATCAGGAGAATTAATCATGATGTGATCTTCGCCCGCGAAGGGTTTCTTCTTGCCGCCATTGAAGAAGTAGGTAACGTGGGCGTATTTTTCTGTTTCAGCACAATGCAGCTGCTTGTAACCGGCACGACTCACCACCGACGCCACGGTAGACTGTGGACGTTCCGGTGCATAGCCGATGGGCAGCAGAAATTCGGGGTCGTATTCTGTCAGGCAGGTCACGGTGGCGCTGGTGTAATCACCGAGGTTGAACTTGTCAAAATCGGGCTGGCTCAGGGCCGCAGCCAGCTGGCGTGGCCGGTCGTTACGGAAATTGAAAAAGATAACACTGTCGCCCGATTCAACCTGCACGGCGTCTGCCAGCACGGCGGGCTGGATAAACTCATCGGTTTCACCCTGGGCATAGGCCGCTTCAATCGCGTAGCGTGCCGACTCAGCCATCACCCCCTCACCTTTCACTATCGCTTTCCAGGCCTGCTCGGTTCGATCCCAGCGGTTGTCCCGATCCATGGCATAGTAACGCCCGGAGACAGTCGCGATACAACCGCCCGCATCTTCCAGCGCGCTTTCCAGTTCATTGAGATACACCATGGCCGACATCTGCGCTGTATCGCGGCCATCGGTAATCATATGCACAACCGGTTTTGCTTTACGATCAATACACATCTTAATCATGGCCAGCACATGGTTGATGTGACTGTGCACACCGCCATCAGAAACCAGACCGACCAGATGCACCGGACGGTCAATCGCGTTGGCGTCGTCAATCGCGGCGACCAGCGCGGCATTTTCGAAAAACTCCCCGCTTTCTATTTCATCGTTGATGCGCACCAGATCCTGACGCATGATCGCACCACAACCCAGAGTCATGTGCCCGACCTCGGAGTTGCCCATCTGGCCTTCGGGCAGGCCCACGGCTTCACCACAGGCTTCCAGTGTGGTGTGCGAGTTTCTGGAAAAATACTCATCCAACCTGGGCGTATCCGCTTCCTGTACAGCATTATTGATGCGGCTGGGATTCACACCCACGCCATCAAGTATCACCAGCAGTGTCGGTCTGCGCGGTACAATTCTTACTTCGGCCACTGCAATTTCCCCTGCTTTTCTTTTTTGTTTTTCATAACAATTAATTTTACACCATCAGATTGTTGACATGAAGATATTGCTTACGTTTTATCCTCAGGTTTATTGTTTTCAGCCTCTCGACGCTCCATCTCTTCAAACATTCTGTCCGCCCCTTCTTCGCTTCGGACATCATGCTCTTCTTCAAAAATATCGTAATCTGCGTCGCTATCTCTGGATTCGGTGCCGGCGATTCTTTCCTTGAGAAAAATCCTCGCCATAATCAGTCCCGCTTCGAACAGAAACAGCATCGGCAACGCCAGCAAGGTCTGCGAGATGATATCCGGCGGGGTGATCATCATGCCCACAACAAAAGCAGCAACGATAATATAGGGCCGCTTTTTTGCCAGCCGGTCGGGCGTGGTGGCACCGGCGGCAATTAGCAGAAAAGTCGCCACGGGGATTTCAATAGGCAGTCCGAAAGCAAAAAAAATGGCGATGACAAAATCCAAATATTGACTGATGTCAGTCATGACTTCGACGCCCTGGGGAGTTACGCCTAAAAAGAAGTCGAACAGTATGGGCAGGATAATATAATGCGCAAAGGCAATGCCGAAATAAAATAGTAGTACGCTGGAAACCAGAAATGGCACCGCCAGCCGTTTTTCACTTTTGTACAATCCCGGCGCGATAAAGCTCCAGAGCTGATGCAGGGTATGGGGAATGGTTAACAGCACCGACAGCAACAGTGCCAGTTTGAGTGGCACCAGAAACGGCGAGGTCACGCCGGTCGCAATCATGGAGGTGCCTTCGGGCATTTGTGCCAACAGTGGCCCAGCGGTATAACTGAAAATTCCTTCTGAAAAAAAGAATAACACCAGAAAAGCGACCAGTATCACCAGTACGATCCACATCA
>JAQICG010000136.1 GCA_027858635.1 Gammaproteobacteria bacterium
CCCCTGCGGGGCTAACGCGCCAAATCGCTCCTGGCGATTTGGTCCACAGCGGATCAAAAAATGCCCGCTTAACCTAAGGGTGAAGCTAAGATTTTTTGAAACCCCTGTGAAACCAATATGTTGCACCATGCATCCACGTTTAAACCACGGGTTCAGGTTAAATTATTTAAGGGTATTGGCCTTGAAATGACACAAGGCCATCCCCATATACGCATAAAATTATTGATTTTTATAATGTTGGAGTGATTATGTCATCAAATGATGAGAACAAAAAACAGGGTGCTGACGCAGCAGAGCGCGACCCGGATGCTGAAATGCTGGCTGAAGAAGCAGCACTGATAGAGTCAGAAGATGAGCTGATTGAGCGCATCAATATGGCCGAAAAAAAAGCAGAAGAAAACTGGGAGCTGCTGATGCGCAGCAAAGCTGAAATGGAAAACTTGCGCCGTCGCACTCAGAAGGATCTTGAGAATGCGCACAAGTACGGTATTGAGAAATTTGTCAGCGAACTGTTGCCGGTGATGGACAGTATGGAACTGGGACTGGCCGTTGAAAACGCCGATGCAGAGAATCTGCGTGAAGGTATGGCGCTGACCCTGAACATGGCCAAACAGATATTTGAAAAATTCAATATCGAAATAATCGATCCGATGAAGCAGAAGTTCGACCCCGAATTTCATCAGGCTATGACCGCACAGCCCACTGATGAAGTCGAGCCTGATACCGTTATTGCGGTCATGCAAAAAGGTTATACGCTCAACAATCGTCTGGTTAGACCGGCAATGGTCATGGTTTCAAAAACTGCTGAGTAATTGCACGAACAGCCTTTAACCAGAGATTGAAATGGGAAAAAAGATCCCCATATATACAACACAGCTGAAAAACAATTTAAAGAATTTAATTATTTGGAGATTTAATCAATGTCAAAAATCATAGGAATCGACCTCGGCACCACCAACTCCTGCGTAGCAGTGATGGACGGTGGCGTACCTAAAGTTATAGAAAGCAGTGAAGGTGATCGCACCACACCCTCCATTGTTGCCTTTACCAAAAGCGGCGAAGTCATCGTCGGTCAGGCCGCCAAACGTCAGTCGGTTACTAATCCCGCCGACACCATCTACGCCGTAAAGCGCTTGATTGGTCGTCGTTTTGATGAAGAGGTCGTACAACGCGACATCAAACTCGTGCCTTACAAAATCATCAAGGCTGAGAATGGCGATGCCTGGGTTGAAGCCCATGGTGAAAAGATGGCACCCCCTGAAGTTTCAGCGCGCATCCTGCAGAAAATGAAAAAAACGGCTGAAGACTACCTCGGCCATGAAGTTACTGAAGCGGTTATTACCGTACCGGCTTATTTTAATGATTCACAGCGTCAGGCCACCAAAGATGCCGGTCGTATTGCCGGGCTGGATGTTAAGCGCATCATCAATGAACCTACGGCCGCAGCGCTGGCTTACGGCATGGACAAGAAAAGCGGCGACTCCAAAATCGTAGTTTACGATCTGGGTGGCGGTACTTTCGATATATCGGTGATTGAAATTGCAGAAGTTGACGGCGAATACCAGTTTGAAGTGCTCGCCACCAATGGTGACACTTTCCTCGGTGGTGAAGATTTCGACATGCGCCTGATCGATTACCTGGCAGATGAGTTTGAAAAAGATTCGGGCATTAATCTTCACAATGATCCGCTGGCGTTACAGCGTCTGAAAGAGGCGGCCGAGAAAGCCAAAATTGAACTGTCTTCGACTCAGCAGACCGACATCAATCTGCCTTACATTACTGCTGATGCCTCAGGTCCTAAACATCTGAACATCAAGCTTTCACGCGCCAAACTGGAAAGTCTGGTTGAAGATCTGATTGCCAGCACAATGGGTCCCTGCAAACAGGCGTTATCTGATTCAGGCGTTTCAGCGAAAGACATTGATGACATTATTCTGGTCGGTGGTCAAACCCGTATGCCCAGAGTTCAGGCCGAAGTAGAGAAATTCTTCGGCAAAGAGCCGCGCAGAGACGTAAATCCTGATGAAGCCGTTGCCATTGGTGCAGCCCTTCAGGGTGGTGTACTGGGCGGCGAAGTAAATGACATTCTACTGCTCGACGTTACTCCTCTGTCTCTGGGTATCGAAACCATGGGTGGCGTCATGACCAAGCTGGTTGAGAAGAACACCACCATCCCCACCAAGGCGTCGCAGGTGTTCTCAACTGCCGAAGACAATCAGAATGCAGTAACCGTACACGTGCTGCAGGGCGAGCGTGAGATGGCGGCGGGTAATAAATCACTGGGTCGTTTCGATCTGGCTGATATCCCACCGGCACCCCGCGGCGTACCGCAAGTTGAGGTCAGCTTTGATATCGATGCTAATGGCATTCTCAATGTATCGGCTAAAGACAAGGCGACCGGCAAAGAACAGTCTATTGTGATTAAAGCTTCCAGCGGTTTGTCCGATGAAGAAGTTGAGAAAATGGTCAAGGATGCAGAAGTTCATGCGGAAGAAGACAAGAAAGCACGCGCCTTAATCGAGACTAAAAACTCGGCTGAAAACAAGATTCATGCCACTGAAAAATCCATCAAGGATCTGGGCGATAAAGTTGAAGCTGATGAGAAATCACAGGCAGAAGCGGCCATTGCTGAACTTAGAACAGCCCTCGAAGGTGATGACAAAGACGCGATCGAAGCCAAAGTAGCGGCCTTAACTGATGTGGCCGGTAAGATCGCCGAGAAGGCCTATGCCGCAGAAACCGAAGCCAGCAATGCACAGGCAGCTGGTGAAGAGGCCGCTTCAAAACCGGCTGAAGATGTGGTTGATGCCGAGTTTGAAGAAGTGAAAGATAAGGATGAAAAAAAGTAAGCTAACAACTTTGCTTATTTACCTATGTTGAACCTGAATCCGTGGTTTAAACGTGGATGCATGGTGCAAGATATTGGTTTCACAGGGGTTTCAAAAAATCTTAGCTTCACCCTTAGGTTAAGCGGGCATTTTTTGATCCGCTGTGGAATAAAGAGCTTGTGCCAGGCGCCGCGGTTAAGCCACGGATTTAGGTTGAAGTAACACAACCAGGGCAGGCGACTGCCCTGGTTTTATTTATAGAAGAAGAACTATGTCGAAACGCGATTATTACGAAGTGCTGGGTATTTCACGTGATGTGAACGATGCTGATCTCAAGAAGGCATTCCGCCGTCTTGCTATGAAACATCATCCGGATCGTAATGCCGATAACGAAGAGGCAGTAGAAAGATTCAAAGAAGCCAGGGAAGCTTATGACATTCTTTCCGATCCCCAGAAAAGGGCGGCGTATGACCAATATGGTCACGCCGGCGTTGATCCTTCAATGGG
>JAQICG010000184.1 GCA_027858635.1 Gammaproteobacteria bacterium
CCATCACGGACAGGCATTTAAAGCTTTTACTGCCTACTGTTAACTAATAACTGCCAACTATCTTTTCAACTGCTTACTACGTTTAAAAGCCCCCTCACCCCAACCCTCTCCCGGTGGGAGAGGGGGTAGTACGTGCAGATCTGCAAGTTCTACACAAGAATCAAATTTTTCGATTTTATATGCGTTCATCTGCGTTTATCTGTGGACTGATTTTTAATTCTTTTGCTGCCAACTGCAAACTGCCTACTGCCAACTATCTTTTAAGCCGATTTATTAAGTACTGTGCCGATAACATTGGTTTCCGATAGCATTTCGACTGCGGTTGTTAGGTCGTTTTCGCTGGTGACGCCGTCTTCTACTACTATCAGTGCTGCATCAATGTAGGGGGCGAATGCGAGGGCGTCGGCTGCGCCTAGCAGGGGCGGTAGATCGAACAGGATTATGCGATTTGGATAGCGATTTTTTAGTTCTTCTACCATTGCTCCCATTTTCGGCGAGGACAGCATTTCTGCGGAATCGCGCATCGGTTTGCCGCCGGGAAGAATTACGAAATGATCTATGCTTTTCGGTTTGACCAGGATTTCCGACAAGGCAACACTATCTTTCAGATAATCACTCAGGCCATAAGTCGGTTTCATGCCGAAATATTCGTGAACCGATGGGTGTCTCAGGTTAGCATCGACTACCAGCACCGTATATTCAACTTCCATGGCGATACTGATACCCAGGTTCAGCACGGTCTGTGTCTTGCCTTCGCCGCGTGCAGCGCTGGTTACACCAAGTACGCTCCAGTTATTTTCATCCATTCTTTGCAGCACCTGGGTGCGCAGTCGCTTGATGCTGTCGGTGTAGTCGCTCTGTTCGAGCGCACTGATAAGACGATGTTCGCGCTGAACATCTTCAGACACGTCGACGCTTCGGGTTTGAGTGTAACGAATCGATGTCAGATCTTCTCCGGCCTCGTTACGTGAAGCCGTATCAGCCGACACACCCGTTTGTCTTTGTTGCCGCGCCATTTCTAGCGCCTTTTTAATCTTGTCCATAGTGACTCTACAATGGTTGAACTTACAGAATTAACTCGCCAGCATTTCGCCCTTGCGCATCACCCTGAACCAGAGAACATCCAGTGGTGATATCGCGAAATGCACAATAATCAGTGCTACAAAAAATGCCAATACCGTGCCTATTATTAAAAATAAACGGGTCTTCCGGCGTTTCGACACATCACGGGCATTCATTTGATATGGGATTACCGACAGCGGCAACACACCCAGCACCATTTTCACACCCCTGGCACCATGCACCGCGCCACTGATGGCATCCGCGACTACGGCGAAGCCGATACCACTACCCAGCGAGAGAATAAAGCCGAGGAATAAAATAGCCGGGCGATTCGGACTCACCGGCTCTTCCGGCAGCGCCGGCGGATCGATCAGGGTAAAACGCTCGCCCTTGCTTTCGGTTTCCAGCTGCCTGGCGACATCAGCCTGCATCTGCTTGGCCTTGGTTTCCTGGTAGCGAACTACGGCATTTTCATAGTCGCGCTTGAGACCGAGGTATTCGCGCTCCGCCTGCGGCGCCAGGCGCAAGCGTTCCTCAATCGAGGCAAGTTTATCTTTAAAGCTTTGCAGCTTGCCCATGGTCGCTCTGATCTCACTGTTAACGCTCTCCAGCTGGGATCTCATGGTGAGATAAGCGGGATTGTCCGGATCGACGGTATTCAAATTTTCGGCATCATCCTGCTGACGGGTTTTCAACTCGGCTTCGAGCGAACTGATTTTCGATTCCAGCGCCATCACATCCGGATGCTCGGGCGTGTACTTTTCACGGGTCTGCGCCAGCTCGGCTTTGAGGCCCACCAGCTCGTTGGCGATATCCTTAACACTGCCGGTAGTACCCGTTTGCAGCCTGAGGGAGGCAATCTCGTTCTTCAGCCTGAGTAAATCAGGATGCTCTTCGGAATAACGCGAACGTGCCGCTGCGTACTCGGCTTCACGTACGGCCAGCTGAGCACTGGCGCCCTGCACCAGCGGGTTGGAAGGCTGGATCTGCGCCAACTGCCCCTCCAGATAGAATTTTCTTTCTTCCAGATTCTGCAACTGCGCTTCTGTTGAAGTGATATCGGTTTCAGTTCTTTGCAGTATCTGCATATTCAGTTGCTGTAACTCAGGCAACAAATCAGCATTATTTTCCTTGAAAATTGCCAGTTTGCGTTCAAGGTCGGAAATCTGCTTACCCAGCCGAGTTGTTTCCTCATCAAAAAAGCTCGAGGTCTCTTTCGCCTTGGAGGTTCTGTTTCTCAGGTTTTCGTTGAGATAGAGCGTGGTCAATTCGCTGGCAACCCGCTGAACTTTTGCCGGCGACTCCCCTTCGTAGGACAATGTAAACGCGATAGTCGCTACGGAAGCCCGGCCGGTTCGCGGATCCATGACTTCGGCGCTGATCACCTCGAGCACGGTATCCTCACGCATGTTTTCCACGATCTCTTCCGAAGTTTTGAACTCGCGATCCTTTTCGTACAGATTAAATTTTTCGATAATCTTGAACAAATTAGTACGGCTCATCACCCGCGCTTCGATCGTTCTGATGCGTTCAGCGGCATAACTGGTCACTGTGGACATGACCAGTTCCTGAGGAATCTCCTGCTGCTCAATAAGAATGGTTGCACTCGAGCGGTACACCGAGGGCAATAGCATTGCCACAGCCAGCGCCAGTACGAATACGGAAATGCTAATGAGTAATATCGATGATTTGCGCTTCCTGAGCGCAGCCATATAACCCTGTAAATCTTTGGTATTTTCTTCCACTATGGTTCCACTCTAAATCCGTGTTTAAAATAAAAATATTTGAAAATGATAGCGCATCAATCGCTAAAATGTTGCCAGTTTCGAATAATTGTATATCATGTTTATGAATAACGTGTTCGAGTCGGGTACACGGGTCTGGGACGGGCTATCAAATTCCCGTTTCATGTACCTGTACGAAGCCGAAATCCTCCAGTCCCGGTTAAGAGAATGGC
>JAQICG010000295.1 GCA_027858635.1 Gammaproteobacteria bacterium
ATGATATTACGGGCGGAGGCGATTTCGTCCGGTGTGACGTTGCCATCGGCCTTGGCGATATGGCCCATCACGGAGAAGGTCGCCGAGAAAAAAGCGGCCTGCACGCGTTCCTGCGCTCCGGACTCAAATTCGCCGCTTTGCCCCAGGCCGCGATCGAAATTTCCGCCCAGGACTGCGCCCAGCATCGCCCCGAGTGGCCCGCCGAACATAAAGCCCAGAGTGCCGCCGAGTAATGTTCCCCACCAGGCCATTAGTGTTGTGGCCTGCTATCGTTGTGTTGCGCTAAAGACATCGGTGTTACCTTTTGAAAATTAATACGTGATTATACTCGCATAAGCCGCAATCATAAAAAGTCATCGGCGGATGAGAGATTTTCGAGCTGGTTAATGATGACCCTTAAGCGCTCATAGAGTAAGTCGGCCTGATCGGTTTCGAGTAACTGCTGTTTTTCCAGATTGGAGGCGGGCAATAATTCGCACAGTTTGTAGGCGATTTCGATGCTGGAGCTGTAATCAATCTCGGGATATTTGGCGGCCACAAAATCGTGCTTGTGCAGCGCCTGTAGCAGACTCACCAGATTGTCGTCGATAAGCTCGGTGGGCATGGCTTCGAGATTATCGAGGAACTCAATTTCGGCAGACATTAAATGCTGCGCATTGACGCCGATGTTATGCATGCGAACGCGCCGGCGACCCTGAACGGTAATGCCGAGCAGGTTATGATCCAAATTGTCCCAGTCGACGATCTCAACGTAGGTGCCGACAGGGTAAATTTCAGGTGTGTCGTCAACCTCGCTGCCGTCGCGAATCAGGGCGATAACAAAGCCCTGCTGATTTTTCATGCAGCTTTTAACCAGCTCCAGATAGCGCTGTTCGAAAACCTGCAAGCGCAGGATACCGCCGACAAAAACCACGGCATTCAGCGGGAAGACTGCCAGATGGCGGCGCTCGATTTTGTCTTCTAATGGGTTGATTGGTGTTCCAGAATCATGCGCCGGTAGTGCTGGGCCTCTTTCACCTGGCCGTGTCGGGCCATGTAACTGACCAGATGCTGACAGCTATCGGTGGTTTTGTCAGGGTCGGTTTGCATGGCTATTTTGAGCGCGTCCACGCCGCTGGCATCGTCCGCCTCCAGCAACAGGCGGCCGAGTTCGTAGCAGACATCCGCATCCATGGAGTTGGTTTTTACAATCTCCTTGAACAGGGGCAGCGCTTTTTTGGCATCGACATATTTTTCGATCAGCAGCAGATACTCGCGCGCTTCGGCATTGGAGAGCAACGCCTGCGCGGCCTGTTCACGCAGCAGTTTCAGCCGGCGCTTCTCTTCGATGCCCTGCTGGTAGCGCCGGCTCCAGATGGCTTTATTCTTGAGATACCAGATATTGTCCATCTGCTTTAGCAGCTCATTCATGTGTTCGCCGAGAAAGTGCCGGGCGGCGGTATCCGCGTCCGGGTCGGGCATGACCAGATCTTCATGCCCGATGGCGGTGAGACGCCTCATCAGGTTGGGCAGCTCAGAGCTGGCAATGACTTCACGGTTGATGGCCGCTTCATAGCAGTTCTGGACATAATCGGGATCGCGATTGAGGACCTTGTGAGTGATGGCGGCCATGGCTGAATAGGGCAGATAGGGCGGAGTGGCCGCACTGTAGGCGCTATCGTTGAGACTGGGCCAGAAATTGGTTTTCAGGTAACGCTTTTTAATCTCAAAGGCGGCGAGGGTTTCCGCGGCCCTGAGTGGCGGGGTGATTTCCAGCATCAGCCGGTCCTTGTTAAAAGCCTCCAGACGCACGGCGGCAACGCTGCTGAGGTAAAAAAAGCGGGCGTACCAGGCGAAAAACAGCCGTAACAGCAGCGTTTCAGCGCGCCATGCGCGGGCGTAATGTTGCGCATAGCTGTTCCATACGTTTCTCAAGTGCACCAGATGCCGGGAGTGGCTGCGGTGTTTTTTGCTCAGATGGCCGACCTGCCTCGCCAGCAGCAACTTGAACTGTAGCGGTGACATGCAGGACATCACCGGCAGGCCGATCAGCAGGGTATTGCTGAAGCTAAACGGGAAACCATTTTTTGGCGTACGCACCAGCTCAATGCGAAACAACGAGGTAAGTTTTATGTGATGAAATTCAGGCGACTGGTAGGTGGTGCGAAGTTCGTTAATGCGCTCGGCCAGAACCGGAAATATTTTTGTTTCCAGAGGTTTGCCGGCCGGAAACTCAGGGCGTATTTTAAGCAGGCGAACACTGACCCAGCCGGTATAGACAGCACCGGCGAACAGGCCGGCAGCAAGCATCCAGTTATCATTTTGCCAGTTCAGCGGGGTTTCAAAATAGATAAGTGTACTCAGCCAGCCGAGTGAAAAAAGGGCGATAACAGGGAAAAGCAGCAGGTAGGCGACAGCAAATAGCACCAATAACCAGAGAAAAGTGTAATAAAGCCAGCTCGAAGCACTGGCCAGTGCAGTCATGCGCTGTAGCCAGAAATTGCTCAGGAATGACATGCGGTTATGATTTGACACAATTTATAATTTGACACAATTTTAGCAGTCGCCGTTTAATGATCGCTGTTGTTTTCAGGTCTGATACAGGATGAGCACAGATACTTCCTGTAGTAGGTCTATAGGCTGTAGATTATAGTCATGATTAGTCTGGTTTTTAGCCATTTCCGTACAAATTGTTAAGATCTTCTTTGTGTTGTAATGGTAAATCAGCGATTTCATAACTGACGAAGAGAGCTATACGTTTAAAAAAAATGAGGTATAATTAAACAATGATTCAAGAATATATTCACTTCCCGTTGGAACGCAATGCCGTCACTGCTCTGCTGAGGCAGCGCAATATTACGCCTACCCGGCAGCGGCTTGAAATTGCGCATTTTCTTTTCCAGAAACAGCAGCATCTGTCGGCAGAGCATATTCTGGACAATGTGAATGCATTAGGCAGCACCGTTTCAAGAGCGACAGTCTACAACACCATGGCGCTGTTTGCCCGCAAAGGGCTGATTCGGGAAGTGCTGGTCGATCGCGAGCGTATTTTTTATGACACCAACACCCGGCCCCATCACCATATCTATAATATGGATACCGGCGAGCTAAGCGATGTCGACGCCGACGCCAATATAGATGAGACCGGTACCCTCAGTCTGCCGGAAGGGTTTCATGTAGTGGAGACCGAAGTGGTGATCAAGGTGTCGCAAAAATAGCGTCTGAAAGCCGATAAAATGTTGAAGGCCTGTTTTTACAGGCTTTTTTTATGGCGAATGATGAGTCAGGCTTACGGCCTGATATTAAAAAATCAGGAGTAAATTATGCCCAAAAACGTTGATGTTGCCATCATTGGTGCCGGCAGTGCCGGGCTGTTCGCGCTGTCACAGGTACGCAAACAGACCGATAACTATGTGTTAATTAATGGCGGTGAACTGGGTACAACCTGCGCGCGGGTGGGCTGCATGCCGTCCAAGGTACTGATACAAGTGGCTGATGATTTTCATCGCCGCAACCTGCTGGAGCGTGAAGGCATCGAAGGCGGCGAGGCGCTACAGGTCAATGCGCCCGAGGTCATGGAGCATGTGCAGGATCTGCGCGACGTGTTTGTGGACAGAACTCTGGGCGTGACCGATGGCCTGGATGAGACACACCTGCTGGATGGCTATGCCCGATTTGTTTCTGAGCATGTGCTGGAGATTAATGGCGAGCAAATTCAGGCAAAGAAAATCGTCATTGCCACCGGCACTACACCGGTAATCCCGGATGCCTGGCAGGCCTGCGCCGAGCACATCATCACCACCGACGAACTGTTTGAGCTGGAAGATCTGCCCGCTTCGATGGCGGTGGTGGGGCTGGGTTCGATCGGGCTGGAAATCGGCCAGGCGCGGAGCCGTCTGGGCGTGGCGGTGACCGGCATTGAACAGCAGGAAAACGTGGCCAAACTGGGTGACACAGTGGTCAACGATCTGGTGGTGGAGACACTGGGCAAGGAGTTTCCGCTATGGCTGGGCACTGCGGCTGAACTGGAGCGGGCGGAAAACGGCGTCAAGGTCATTTGCGGCGAAAACACCGTAGTGGTCGAGAAGGTGCTGGCCAGTCTGGGGCGCAAACCCAATCTGGATAAGCTGGGGCTGGAGAATCTATCCGTGGAAATGGATGATCGCGGCATTCCGGTATACGACCCGCAGACCATGCAGCTGGGCGATTCGGCGATTTTCATTGCCGGCGATGTCAACGCCGACCGCGCATTGCTGCACGAAGCCGGTCACGAGGGTCGGGTTGCCGGTTACAACGCGGTGCACGAAAACATCACCGCGTTTAAACGCAAAACATTGCTGGCTATTACATTCTGCGATCCCGGCATCGCGGTGGTTGGCGCCCAGCTCGATGAATTGAACGAGGCCGACATTGTGGTTGGCGAAATCCAGTTCGGCCCGGTGGGTCGGGCCCTGATCATGGGCAAAAATCGCGGCGTCCTGCGCCTCTACGCCAACCGCGCTGACGGCAAACTGCTGGGAGCGTCGATGGCCTGCGTGAAAGCGGAGAATCTGGCGCACCTGCTGGCCTGGTCGATTCAGCAGGGCCTGTCGGTGCAGGATCTGCTGAAAATGCCGTATTATCACCCGGTGATCGAAGAAGCGCTGCAGGCAGCACTCTATAATGCGCTGGGTCAGCTCGATATCAAGGAAGAGGTGGTGGAGCTGGAAAAGCTGTAGCTGTTAAGCCTCCCCGGTCTCTCATCGCGCGAGCGGGGTGAGGCTGAATTCGATAACCTGCTCATTCTCGATCAGGTATACGGTCGGCACACCGTCAGCGCCTCCTTTTCCGCGCCTACTGGAGCGTGGAAACCAGAAAAGCCACAAAGGCGATCAGCGCCGCCGCCAGCAGCAGGGCGGTGCCCCAGTGTTTCTCCTCCGCGTTTTTGCTGCGCTCCATGGAAGCCTTAATGCCGGGAAACAGGAAGAACAGGATCGCTATCCCCATCACCGCCATCAATATTTTTTGCCAAAGTTCCATAAGGTTACTCTCTAATCAAATTTATAATGTTTTTCGATAGCCTCGACTACCTCCCAGACACATTTTATGCCTTTGGGAAAAGTCACCATATCACCGCGCTCGATGGTGATCGGCGGTTGCCCCTCAGGGGTAATGATCGCCTTGCCCTCGACGATGTAACAGGTCTCGGTCTTGTCGTATTTCCAGTCAAATTTGGAAACCTCTTTCGTCCACACCGGCCAGTCATCGACAAACAGAACATCCAGTTTGATAGGCGAAACGCGGTGCTCAATGGTAATATCATTCATAATTCTTATCCGGTTAACTAAAACGACAGGATGCCTTGCGGCATCAATGTTGAAATAACAATTATACGCAGTTAACCGGTCACCTTATAGCGCTTTCACCCAGAGGATACACATGCAGCCGTCACCGGAAACCCGTCGAGCCGTTTTCACCGCCGATATTGATAATTTTGAAGAAAAAGTCATCCAGGCCTCGCACCACACCCCCGTTCTGGTTGACCTATGGGCCGAGTGGTGCGCTCCCTGCCGGGTACTGACACCCGTTTTGCAGCAACTCATCGACGAATACGAGGAGGACCTGCTACTGGCCACCGTGGAAGTGGATGAAGGCGACGGCGAAAACATGAAACTGGCCGGTCGTTATCAGGTCAGAGGATTTCCCACCGTCATCCTGTTTATAGATGGCGAAGAAAAAGCCCGCTTTAGCGGCGCCAAGCCGCTCTCGTTTCTCCAGCAGTTTGTGGATGAGAATATTAATTCGTGAATTGAAAACATAGTTGGCAGTTATTAGTAGGCAGTTGGCAGTTAAGGGCGTTTAACTGCCAACTGATAATTTGTTCGTTTAATAAAGTTTATGCACAATGAAAGCCCTGACCCTGCTGTGCTACTACGCCGTTTAAAGTTCGTGAAGTGGTTACGTTGTACAAAAGCCAGTCGACAGTAAGGGCTTTAACAAGTGACGAAGTCAATTGATTTCGTCTTAATACGTATTCTTAAAGCCTTGCTGAAAGTTAGGTAGTTATTTTTTATTTAGGAAATTAAAGTGAGCAAAAACAAAATGTTTAGTAAAAAAGAACGGTCTATACATTCTTTAATGTTATCAGTGCTTATCGTAATCCTTGCAACAATAAGTGTGTCGGCACAGGCGAAAACCGCATACATTAGTGATGAAGTTAAAGTCGCTATGCGCTCAGGTGCTTCTAATGCACATCGTATTATAAATTTTCTTGTTAGTGGTACGGCATTTACGGTGCTAGGTAGTTCAGACGATGAGAAGTTTGTCGAGATTAAACTTTCGGATGGCACAACAGGCTGGGTTGCAGCTGAAAATGTCATGGACACCCCCAGTGCTAGAGAACGTTTGGCTTCTGCAAATAATAAACTGAGCCAGGTTAGACAGGAAAATAAAGAGCTAAAAAATACCGTTGCCGAATTAACAGCTGAAGCTAAGCAGTTAAAAAGCGAGATAAATACTTTACAGAATGAGCGAGCCAAATTAAATGATTCGCTGGATGATATAAAAACGACCTTAGCTAGGCCCTTATCCTTGCATCAAGAGAACATGCAACTGAGGGGTGAGCTTAGTAAAGCGAAAGCGAATGCAGAGAAACTGGATAAAGATAATCAGCAACTTCGCGATACCGTTGCCCAGCAATGGTTTATGATTGGTGGCGGAGTATCGTTAGGTAGTTTAATTTTTGGGCTTCTACTTACTCGCATTAACTGGACTAGAAAGCGTGAAAACTGGGGCAGTGGTTTTTAATATTTAAAAACGAATCATAGTCTGCAGAGAAAGACTTATAGTTATTTCCTCTTTGCCTTATCTGTTAGCACGACCAAAGGAACAAGAAATGGGGACAGGCATAACCCCTGTTACAATCCAAAGTAGAGAAGGAAAATGAGATGCATCTTTTATAGACCTGACCCCATTTTCTGAGGCGCAGAGAAAAAATAAAATCTATTGTTGATTCGTGGCTGCTATCAGGTATGGTCGCGATATCGATAATATTTTAAGAGCAAAAATTTTCACCGCAGAGAGCGCAGAGGAAATCTTCTGGTAGGTGCGATTTCAATCGCACAACACTGTTTAAGAATGCTTTCCGCTTTAAGAACCCTTTTGCCACAAAAGAAACATCTGGTTTTTTTGTAGGATGGGCAAAGCGCAGCGTGCCCATAGAACCCACCAACATCAAACAAAAAGATGGGCACGGCAAAGCCTTTGCCCATCCTACGTAAAACTCTGCGCTATTATGTTAATCAACCAGTCTCCTAGTCGGCTACTGATACAAAATCTCTTCCTGCAGCCTTTGCCTGATAGAGACCTTCATCGACACGTATGAGAAAATCCTGTGCACTTTCATTGGGTTTATGTTGGGCGACGCCAATACTGGTAGTGAAATTCACTTCTTCATTGTCGTTGCTATATACAGTCACTTCGTGGCAAGCCACACGAATTTTCTCTGCCAGTTGAATGGCCGCTTCTACATTGCAGCGAGGCAGAATACTGAGAAACTCTTCACCTCCAGAACGTCCCGCTACGATATCACCTTGCGAGTGTTCCTGTAATATCCCGGCAAAGGCCTGTAGCACCAGATCGCCAGTGTGGTGACCGTGGTTGTCGTTAATGCGTTTGAACAGGTCGAGATCGAATAGCAAGACGCACAGATTGTTTTCCTGCATGCTATTCAGTGCAAGCTCTTCCTCGATCTTTGCCGATAATATGCGGCGGTTGACCAAGCCTGTCAGGGTATCGCGGGTCGCCTCACGATAGAGTCGCATCAGCATATGTAGCTGGGTAATTTCCACCCACAGCGCAATCGCGCCCAGTAGTAGCAGCAGCCACAGTTGAGACAATGTGTTGAAGGTGAATAATGAGCCTACCAGTAGGTGGGTAGTGATGAAGAATGTCGTGATCAGTATCAGGTAGGTTACTCCCTCCAGCAAAGTCAGGGGGACGATGGTCATCAGTGCCATGATGAGCAGAGGCAGGAAACTGTATCCAAGCATGATGGCATTGTCACTGCCATCAGGCAGAAGGGTGTATGAAGATAGGGAGAACAGACCGGTGATAGTGATAAAAAGAGTGATGCGCATCCTTGCGGCATTGAGTTGGTTGCACACAATTCCCCACATTGCCAGAGCTATTAAAGACGCGGAGAAAATCAGACGTAGAACCAGAAATTTCATGAAGGTGGCGC
>JAQICG010000018.1 GCA_027858635.1 Gammaproteobacteria bacterium
CCTAGCATTCCTATTAGGCTTCCTTTTTCCAGCGTTTCTTTCATTTCAAAAAGTGCTGTTGGGCTAGCCAGATTAATTACTGATTTGGCTATTTCCGGATTCAGTTCGTCCAGTATCCGAGTGATCATAGCATTATGATTTTTATACATCATAATTTTAAGCGGTATCTTATGTCGTCGTAGTGCCAGACATCTCAGAACTTCGAAGCTACCAACATGAGAGCCAAGTAATATGGCGCCTTTTTCTTGTGATATAACTTTATCTAGTTGCTTTTCATCATAGACATCTATTTTAAAGCGGTCAAACCGGTCAGTTAGAAAGTACACTCTATCCAGTATGACAGCAGAAAAGTGGTGAATATGGCAAATTACTTCCCATGTATTCCCGTTGTAACCCGGGACTCGCCGTAAATATTCGTGAGAGGAAAAACGAGACGATGGCGAGCTTACAAAAAAGTACAATGTGATAGGCCAGAGTAACAAGCGTGCAAACCCACGAGATGCATTTAATGCTATATAGCAAATTAATTTAAGCGTAAAAGTGTTGCTCCGCTCCGCGTGTTTTGTCCATTCGGTCATAGCTTTTAGCTCCTTCACTAACCAGCTCTATCTGTCCAGTGACAAAAATCGCACCTTCAGATTCACAGCTAAAATGATAGAGGCTTTCATGTTTAATTTTGTATCTGACTTTTATTTCAGTATTCGGGTAAATTGGCTGTAAAAACTTAACTATAGGAAATCCGACCAGCCTTGTTCCAGGTAATTGACTAACCAGGCCACGCACAACATGATCCAGTGTGATAACGCCAGGAGTGATCGGATGTTCCGGGAAGTGTCCATCCAGACTCGGATGTGTTGTAGAGATCACAAATGACGCATTCAGCATGTCTTTATTTTCTTTTTATGGTCTTTTAGATAGGTTAGTAAGTCTGCTATTGGTAACTTACCTGAAGAGGTATACGGAAGATCCTGTACGGTATATAGAGGTCGAGGTAAAAAGACTGAATCGATAATTTTAGAAAGTGCTTCACGTACTTGCATTGAGCTAAACCCAGGTGCAATGACCAGAGCTGCCAACCGTTCACGTTGGTTTTCCTGATAATCCAGTTTAAACACTACTGCGTCCTCAACACCTTCAAGATATTTTATATGTGCCGTTAATTCTGCAAGAGATCCGCGTTTACCACCAATTTTAATCATGTCTGTTGCTCTGCCAATTAACCTGAATGTCCCATCGGATAATATTTCCAGCTTATCTGGTAAAGATGTTGTTTTATTTGTTACGGGATTGTTTAGCCATACAGTTTCGTTTATTACACTAAGAGCAAAATCGGGAAGAAGCAACCATGTAGGTTTTTTCGTCACACGTCGTGTTGCTATTGCACCTACCTCACTACAACCGTATATTTCTTTAGCTTTAGTGTACATTATACTTTCGACCTGACTAGCCAATTCTTCTGATAAAGGAGATGTGGCTGATATTATCTGCTCTATGTTTTTCCAGTCATGTTCCAGTGTAATGCACGCTTTTAAATGTGTAGGTGTCGTGACCAGGATACATGGTGCAGGAACTTCGTTTATAGCGCGCTGTATATCTAAAGGATAAAACGGCTGATCGTGATGAATGAATACACCATAAACCAATGGAAAAATGATGCTCATCTCAAAGCCGAACATATGTTGTGGTGGAACGGTGGCGACAATACTTGGACGAGTTATCCGGTCAAGATCGAACCTTGTATATACTTGATGGGCTCCACTAACCAACTGTCCCCAGGTCTTCTGGTGTGCAATGGGTACTCCGGTGCTTCCGGATGTGTACAACTCCGCTACTATCATATCTGTTGGCACTAACCTGATGTTCCAGGTAAATAATTCGGATGAAGTTACCTCAACTGTCTGGCAGATGTCTCTTATCAAAGAATCATTAATCAGTTGTACATCTTTGTTGTTTGTTAGTCGTGTTATTTCGCCCTCACTGCGATTTGCAGGCAGCATAGTCATTCGACCTTCAAGCATGCTTGCGGTAAAAGCGACCAGAAAGTGGTAACGATTTTCACACAAGTTGAGCACTCTTGCTGGACGTTCAGCTACGTTAGGATGGATTTGTAGTAGATTAATGCGAGCCTGTGCTACATGAGATTCAAATAAGCACTGCTCAATAACATGGTCTATGTACCAGGCAATCGATTTTTTGGTTATCTGTGAGCTGCTCATTAGTCATGCCGCTTCTGTTGCAGCAGAACTTGAAGCATTTGAAAAAACTGTGGTTTTTTTCCAGTAAATCTGTGTCGAACAGTCATTTCGATTAGAAATAAACCCGCAATGATAATATAGTTGCCTATGTGCACCCACCATGACCATACTTCAAATGGCGCATATATAGCTAATATGACCGCTTCACAAATCATTAATAAAAACATGCCTCCCCATAGAGCTGTCAGGACCCTGGTATAGAGTAGGTGCCGCCTATCCAGGGCTTGTCCTTCGATACGTTCTGCAATTTTTGAAATCAAGGCATAATCTGACCTTAAGCTGCCGAGAAAGGTAATTGCAAGCCAGCTGGGGATTAAAATAGGGGGTAGATATATGATTATATTCTGCAAATCTAGTTTCGCAGTAACATAAATCATCATGCACAGTAGCGCTGTCAGTCCTGCAACGACTACCCGGTACCGTGAGAATTGATTTATGCTACTAATGTAGATTATAGCTAACAGGTAAATTACCGGGATCAGTATTTGATCCAATAAAATCCCAATATGCGCAACAACAGGATAAATCAGCAGACCTGGTTGCTCAAGTCGCTGTAGGATAGATCTAAGACGTCCGATTTGACTCAACATACACTGCCAGAGTACGCAAAGATGAAAATATGCGTGCAAAATCAGGATCATCAGATTGTAATTTGATACCGTATTTTGTTGACAGCAGCATGCCTAGCTCGAGGGCGTCAATTGAGTCTAAGCCCAGGCCCTCATTGAATAGAGCTGCTTCTGAATCAATATCCTCAAGCTTAATATCCTCAAGATTAAGATTTACAATTAACAGCTCACCTAATTCACTTTCAAGATCGGTAAGATTACTCATTTACAGGTCAGAACTCCGTCGCAAAATTTACCGTCATTATATAGTAAGCGTCTACTAATTGAACCTATACCTGAATCAGTGGCTTAACCGCGACGCCTGACACAAGCTCTTGATTGTTCACCACATCCATGTGGTTCACCCCTGCGAGGCTGACGCGCCAAATCACTCCTGACGATTTGGTTCACAGCGGATCAAAAAATGCTCGCTTAACCTAAGGGTGTAGCTAAGATTTTTTAAAACCCCTGTGAAACCAATATCTTGCACCATGCATCCACGTTTAAACCACAGATTCAGGTATAACTAAGATAATAATCCCACGATTGATATTTGTATTTGCTATCTCATCTACAGCTGTTGGTGTTACCCCCTTGCAGAACTTATTTTCTGATTTTTTCCCGTTCCGGCGGGAAATGTATGCAGGCCAGCAAGTTCTGGCCTTGAATCAAAGCTTTTAACTGCCAACTATATTTTACCCTCGCTCCCGTTCTTCCGGTCTAATCAGATGGAATTCATACACCGAGCCGGGGCTGACTTCGCGGAAGCGGCCGCGGTAGGCGATCATGATGGGAGAGGCGGTAAGTTGTCGGCTGCTGATGCGTAGTATGTCACGGGTGATTTCCAGGTCGAGTTCCTGGCGGCGATAACGGATGCGGGTGGTCAGTCTTTGCAGGTGATCAGGCAGGGCGGGGTTGAAGTAGAGGACACCGCCACGGGTTTCGATGCCGGTGTAGGCGCGTTGCATGAGGTCGACGGTTCCGGCCATGGCGCCGAGGTGTATGCCTTCGGGGGTGGTGCCGCCCTGTATGTCGTTGATGTCGCTGTTGAGTGCGCCCTGAAACAATTGCCAGGAGCGCGGGCGATCGGATCGGGCCAGTACCCATGAGTGTACGATTTTACTTAGCGTGGAGCCGTCGGAGGTGCGCTGGAGGTAATACTCGATGTTTTTTGGGATGGTGTCACGATCAAACGGGTAGCCGAGCTGTTCGAGAATCTGCTGTAGGTCATCGGCGGAGAACAGGTAGAACAGCATGAGAACATCAGCCTGTTTGGAGGCTTTGTAACGGTTGGGTGTATCGCCCTCAGCTTCCAGTAGCCGGTCGAGTCGCTGAATGTCGCCATATTTTTCACGATAACCTTCCCAGTCGAATTCTTCAAGCTGTTCGTAACCTTCGAACTGGCTGATGATGCCGTCGTCGTGAAAAGGGACATACAATTTTCGACTGATCACATCCCACTCTTCAACTTCCTGCGTGGTGATGCCGTGTCCCTCGCGTAGCGCGCGTTCATGATCCGGTGGTAACAGGTCCAGTGCATCACGCGCCCGGCATAGCACCCAGGCTGCCAGAATATTGGTGTAGGCGTTATTGTTGAGGCCGCCTTCCTGTTCCGGATCTGCGTCGGGATAGGCGGTGTGAAATTCATCGGGGCCCATTACGCCACGAATTTCATAGCGATCAATCTGCTCGTTATAAGTGGTGATGCTGGCCCAGAACCGCGCAATTTCGATCAGCATTTCCACGCCATAATCATAAAGAAATTCGTGGTCATCGGTGACCTGATAATACTGCCAGACGTTATAGGCGACAGCCGAGCTGATATGGCGCTGGCGGTTGCTGTTATCGGGTATCCATCGGCCGGATTGTGGATTGAGGTGTAATTTCTGACTCTCTTCCCGCCCGGTACTGCCGCTTTGCCAGGGAAACATGGCACCACTATAACCGGCTTCCTGGGCCAGCCGACGCGCCGCCGGCAATCGACGATAACGGTAGCGCAGCAGCGCCCGGGTAAGCACCGGGTGACGCAGATTGAGAAACGGGAAGATGAACAACTCGTCCCACATAATATGGGCACGGTACGCCTCGCCGTGCCAGCCGCGTGGCGGCACACCGACATCACGATCGATGGTGTGGCGCGACACTGTCTGTAGCAGATGAAAAATATGCAGGCGCAGCTTGAGCTGATCGTTATCGCCATCCTGAATATCCAGTCGCAGATCGAACATACCCCAGAGATGCTTCCAGGCCAGGCAATGACTGTCCGCCAGTTTCTCGAAATTGCCGACTTCACTGAGTCGCTGCTGCGCCATCACTTCGGGTTCATTAACCGCATGATCGAGTGAAGTGAAAAGCGCGACAATCTTTTCAACGCGTATACACTGGTGGGCTTCGACATGCAGATGCAGCTGCTGCTCGATGACATCCGGTTGTGTCACGGTGCGCCGTTGTACGTCAGCAGGTTCGTCATGAATAAAAACCTGTGTCCGTGCCGCCTCCGCAATTTCGATACGCGACTGTACGGTGCGGCTCATCAGCCAGATAGTTTCGTCATTTGACTGACCACTGTTGATGGTTTCGAGGTGTCTGCTATTAAGTTCCCGATAGCGGGCGACACCATTGTTAATGACGGTGCCGTCGAGCGCCGAGCGTATATAGAGTTCACCTGACCAGTCTTCCGGTTCGATCTCGATTTCAAGTCCGGCCAGATGCTGATCAGCCATACTCACCAACCGCCGCTCTCGCCAGCGAGTGGTGCGCCCGTTGCCGTCACGAAAACGCAGTGTGCGTATCAACATGCCATTGGCGACATCCAGCTGCTGGCTGTAATCAAGAAACTCAAGTTGATCCGGGTGCAGCCAGTTATTGTTATCAATGGCTATTTCCAGCACCAGCCAGTTCGGCAGATTAACCAGATCTTCACTCTCAACCTCGTGACCTTTGATTTCGGTGGTAAGTCGATTGTAGCCGCCTGCGAGGTAGGTTCCCGGATAATGCACCTCATCGTCTGAAGCATCGGGCGCGGCACCCCGGCTGCAAAAATAACCATTACCGAGCGCGCACAGCGTCTCGCGCAAACCTTCCTGCTCAGGGTTGTAACCGTTGTAACTCAGTAACCATGCGCTATCCATGGGCGGCTCCCAGTTTGATCAGCATCTTGAGAAAGCGTCGAACATCCTCCGGTTCATCCAACGCATAGTTGGCCACAGTGGTGCGAGCTTCGCCATCGCGAACCACTACGCCGATGCCACGATCCTGTTCACGTAGCACCTTAAAAGCATCCTCATCGGTAACGTCATCGCCGATGTAAAGCGGCAGCACTTCCGGTCGGTCGAGATTCAGCTGCTCCAGCAGCCAGAGTACGGCGTGTCCTTTATCCCACTCTATTTTCGGTTGTAGTTCAAATATTTTTTTGCCCCCTGACTTACGCAAGCGCTCATGCATATCAAGAACAGTATTGACTGCATTTTCGACTGCGCCGACATCATTTTCACTAACCTGTCGGTAATGCACCGCGATGGAGAATTTTTTTCGTTCGACTGCCGCGCCGGTGATATATTTTATGGCTTCGCGCAACTCGCTCTCGGCGGCATCAAGGTCGGGTAAAAACGCCTGACCCTGTTGCATCATTTCATGAAAGCCTTCAGGGCCTGCAATGTCGAAGCCGTGACTGCCGGCATAGAATATCGAATCCAGGCCGACCCGTTTTCGAACATCGTTCAAATCGCGCCCGCTGATAATCGCGACCGGATAATGGTCGGCGAGCTCGGCGATGGAGTCACGCATGCGCTGATCAAGTTGGGCTTTTTTGTAATCTTCGACAATGGGTGTGAGCGTACCGTCATAATCGAGAAAGACCGCGGCCTGATATCCGCGAAGGCGTTCGTCCAGTTCCTCTTTACGTTGCCACACCAGCGGCACGCTGTCGAGCGGGCGCGCGATTTCAGAGGCCTCTTCCGGTGGCAGCAACTGAGAAAGATCTGCGACCACCACCTCCGCACCATGTTCACGCAGAGAATCATGATATTGTCCACCTTCACTGCGATCCACCCCGACCACCAGCGTGAAGTTTCCATTGGCACCTGCCTCGACTCCGGCAAGCGCATCTTCAAACATGGCACTGCGTTCGGGAGGCACTTGCAGACGCTCTGCCGCCTGAATAAAAATCGTCGGATCCGGTTTGCCGGGCAGACCCAACTGCACCATATCAGTGCCATCGACCCGGACATCGAAAAGATCATTGGCACCGGCACTTTTCAACACCGTTTCACAGTTTTTGCTCGATGAAATAATCGCGGTTTTTATGCCGAGCTTGCGCACAGCGGTGATGAAACGCAGCGCATCCGGATAGGCTCGAACCGTGT
>JAQICG010000290.1 GCA_027858635.1 Gammaproteobacteria bacterium
GCCATGGGTGCGTTATCGTCCAAATATAATGAGACCCCGGAAAAAGCGTCGCGCACCTACGATGCCGACCGCGATGGTTTTGTCATCGCCGGTGGCGGCGCCTGTCTGGTGGTTGAAGAGCTCGAACACGCTCTCAGCCGTGGCGCCAATATTCTCGCTGAAGTTGTCGGTTATGGCGCCACTTCCGATGGCGTGGACATGGTCGCGCCCTCAGGCGAAGGCGCGGTACGTTGCATGAAAATGGCACTGGACGGGATTGAGCAGCCGCTGGAATATATCAAAACTCACGGCACCAGCACACCGGTAGGTGACACCAAAGAGCTGCAAGCCATACGCGAAACCTTTGGCAAAAAAATCCCTGCCATCAGTTCGAGTAAATCACTGGCCGGACATTCACTGGGCGCATCCGGCGCTCAGGAATCCATCTACAGCCTGCTGATGATGGAAAATAATTTCATCCAGGCCTCGGCCAATATCGAAACCCTGGACGAACAGGCGGTCGGCATGCCCATTGTTACCCAAAGACAGGATAACGTAACGCTCAATACCGTCATGTCGAATAATTTCGGCTTTGGTGGCACCAATGCCTGCCTGGTTTTCCAGCGTTATCAGGATTAAGCCCTGACACCCTCCCTGAATTGTTCAGGGAAGGTGTCTTTTTCACCGCAGGTGCTACACTCTCCCTATCCGTTCTATCGTAATGAAATCATGGGGATAACATGAACAAAGACATTACTCTGGCAACTTGTTGCCTATTGCTTCTTTCCACGCAGGCACTGGCTGACCGCCCCGCCACGAGTGAGCGCACCGAGATTTTCGAACCCGAAGCGGGGGACATCTCCACCTCCACTGATCACCGCCCTGCAGCGGAAGCGGTGAATGAAGCTGCTACCACTGAAGATAATACTAAAGTTAAAGCCGCGCCAGAGAAGGAACCCGTCATACGTGTTTATAACCACACTACAGACACTGAAGTAACGGGTAACATCATCGAGTTACAGCCTGATGGCACACTACCGGTTCGGGTGCTGGATTTCCCGCGTCGTGGCTTGAGCATGGAAAAAGTCTAAAATGAGCTGGGCCAGCCGCTTGAGGTCTTACCCGCCGTTGGCACGCCACCGATTACCCGTTGGAATTACAGCGACCGCATTGTTTATTTCGAGTACAGCAAAGTCGTGCATGTGGTAGCTGACCTCTGAAACAGTACGAAGACCTGTTACTCAGCGAGAGTCCGTTACAGCAACTGCACTCCCCTCTGCTGGCAACGTCAAAGATTCAGTTATACATCAAGCGTGAAGACCTGGTCGATCCCGAGCTGGGCGGCAACAAGTGGCGCAAACTTAAATACAATCTCGCCGCCGCCGTACAGCAGCACCATGACACTCTGCTTACTTTTGGCGGCGCATATTCCAATCATATTTACGCTACCGCTGCCGCAGGCAAGCGCCTCGGTTTGTGCACCATCGGCCTTATCCGTGGAGAGCCTCACTCACCGCTGAACCCTACTCTGCAATTTGCCGTCGACTGCGGCATGCAGCTGGAATACATTGATCGAAGCCGATACCGTAACAAAGAAGATGCCGCATTCATCAATACCCTGCGTGAGCATTATGGCCGGTTTTATCTGTTACCAGAAGGCGGAAGTAACGCCCTTGCCGTTAAAGGCTGCGCAGAAATCGTCGCGGAGATAGAACAGGATTTTGATTTTATCTGTAGCGCCTGCGGCACCGGCGCAACACTGGCGGGAATAATCAGCGGCCTGAAAGAGCCACAAAAAGCCATCGGCTTTGCCGTACTCAAAGGCGCCGGTTTTCTACGCGATGAGATCGAAAACTTCCTGCAACTGTCGGAGACAGACTCACCTGCCGGCTGGCAACTCAACACTGATTATCACTTTGGCGGTTACGCCAAAACCACCCCCGAACTCTGGACCTTCATCGAAAAATTCAAACAGGATTTCGACATCCCCCTGGATGCGGTCTATACAGGAAAAATGTTCTATGGCTTGTTTGATTTAATACAACAGGGATATTTCCCCGCCGGCAGCCGGATCATCGCCGTTCATACTGGTGGAGTTCAGGGGAATTTTGGGTTTAGCCAAAAACATCGGTGAACCCTTTTCACAATAGAATTAAAAACATATGTCCGCAGATGAACACCGATTAACGCAGATAACAGAAAATCAATGTTGCTAATGAGTTCTTAACACCCGCATGTAATTTTTATTCGCGTCCTTCGCGGACCAGCTTTCGTTCTCTGCGTTTACGCTTCCAGCTCTTCCCAGCGCTTGTAACTCTCCGCCAGGGCCTGTTCGCTCTGTTGCAGTGTGGACTGCGCTTTTACAATTTCGTCTTTTTCCTGCTGGAAGAAATCAGGTTCGGCCATTTGCTCGTGCAGCTGTTTCAGCTCTGTCTCCAGCTGTTCGATTTTTATCGGCAGGGCGTCGAGATCACGCTGCTCTTTATAACTGATTTTATTCTTCTGACTTCTCTCCTTAGCCTCTTTCTGCACCGGCTTGCCGGTCTTGCCTGTTACCGGCTTGTCATTAGCTTCGGTACGCTGCCGCAACCAGTCGTCATAGCCGCCGATGTATTCATTCACCGCGCCATCGCTCTGGAATACCAGGGTGCTGCTGACCACGTTATTGACGAATTCACGGTCATGGCTGACCAGCAGAATGGTGCCGCTGTAGTTGGAGACCAGCTCTTCCAGCAGCTCCAGGGTTTCGACATCGAGATCGTTGGTGGGCTCGTCGAGCACCAAAATGTTAGCGGGTTTGGAAAACAGCCGGGCCAGTAGCAAACGGTTGCGTTCGCCACCAGAGAGCGCCTTGACGGGTGAGCGTGCACGGTCGGGCGCGAATAGGAAATCCTGGAGATAGCCGATAACGTGTTTGCGGGCGCCGTTGATTTCGATATATTCCCGTCCCTCTGAGAGATTGTCCAGCACACTGGCCTCTTCATCGAGCTGGTCGCGCATCTGATCAAAATAGGCAATGCTCTGCTTGGTGCCCAGGGTCACTTTACCCGAAGTCGGCTGTAGCTGTCCCAGCAAGGTTTTCAGTAGCGTGGTTTTACCCGCGCCATTAGGGCCGATAATGCCGATCTTGTCGCCACGCATAATCGTGGTGCTGAGATTTTTGACAATGACACGCTCGTCGTAGGCGAAGCTGACGTCCTCTGCCTCCACCACGATTTTGCCCGACTGGTCGCCACGCACGATCTTCATATCCACCTTGCCCACTTTCTGGCGTCTCTGTTCGCGTTCGTCCCGCATGCTTTCCAGCGCGCGCACCCGACCCTCATTGCGGGTTCGGCGTGCCTTGATGCCCTGCCGAATCCAGACCTCTTCCTGCGCCAGTTTCTTGTCAAACAGGTTGTTAGCCTCCTCTTCGGCATGCAGCAGCTCTTCGCGGCGATTCAGATAGGTGGCGTAATCACAGTCATAACTGGTCAGACAGCCACGATCAAGCTCGACGATGCGGGTAGAGAGTTTGCGCATGAAAGCACGATCATGGGTAATAAATAACAGTGCGCCGCGATAGCCCAGCAGCTGCTCTTCGAGCCACTGAATGGCCTCGAGATCAAGATGATTGGTGCGCTCGTCGAGCAGCAGCAAATCCGGATCCACCACCAGCGCCTTGGCCAGCAACACGCGACGGCGCATCCCGCCGGAGAGCTTGGTGAAATCAGTATCCCCGTCCAGTTTCATTTTCGACAGTACCGATTCGACCTGCTGATTCAGCTGCCAGGCATCGGCCACTTCGATTTCGTGCTGGGTGCGTTCCAGCTCGGCAAAGGCCTGCTCGGAAAAGTCTTCCGCCACCCGTTGTGTGGCGTGATGATAGGCCTTCAATAATTCGGCCTGCTTGCCCAGACCCGAAGCAACGACATCAAAGATGCTGCCCTGTACATCATAAGGCACCTCCTGTTCCAGTGAGGCGATCTTGACCGACTTGTTGATATCGATTTCACCGCCATCCGGTTTTATCTGTTTGTTGATCACCTTCAGCAGGCTGGATTTGCCAGTACCATTGCGCCCCAGCAAACTGACCCGTTCACCGGCCTCAATGGACAGGTTTATCTGCTCAAGAATTGCAGGACCGCCAAAACTAACGTTGATATTGCGAAGCCTTATTATTGCCATAAAATCTTTTCAACCATGTTGCTTTATCAGTGCTTTCAATAACACTGATGATAACTTTAAACGCCTAAAATGCCGTCTTAAACGACTAAGTGACTGTTTTTTAATGCCCGAAGTTCAATAGTTTTGCACAAGCAGAAACATGCCCTGTAAAAACACCTGTTTTCGAAAACGAATGTAACCGTATGTCAACAGGCTAACTATAAAAAACACATAAGCCATTGTTATGTAATGGTTTATTTTTAACTGATCGAAAAATGATCAAACTAAAAACAAACCCCGTATCAGCGCGGAGATAGCTGTTTACCCGACCCGTATCCACAGACTTATCCACAGATTCTGTGGATGAAACTTTTGTGACAGACACTTCATGCAACTATGACCCGCGCATGATTATCAAGTGTCATAATCAAGCACCGGGGCTAACCAGCGCTCGGTGGCTTTAACACTGTCATTTTTGCGTTTCGCGTAATCATCAACCTGATCCCGCTGAATTCGACCCATGCCGAAATAGCGCGCCTGGGGGTGTGAAAAATACCAGCCTGAAACCGCCGCAGTCGGCATCATGGCATAACTTTCGGTGATGCTGATGCCGGCATTAACATCGGGCTGGAGCAGCGACCACAGGGTCTGCTTCTCGGTATGATCCGGGCAGGCCGGGTAACCCGGAGCCGGACGTATGCCCTGATAATCTTCAGCAATCAACTCGTTATTGGTTAATGACTCGTCATCGGCATAACCCCAGAACTCCCTACGTACCCGTGAGTGCAGATGCTCGGCAAAGGCTTCGGCCAGACGATCAGCCAGGGCCTTTAACAGAATGCTGTTATAGTCGTCGTGCTGTTCCTCAAAACGCTTCACATGCTCGTCAATGCCGATGCCGGTAGTGACGGCGAAGGCACCTATATAGTCTTCCTTGCCGCTTTCTTTCGGGGCAACAAAATCGGACAGACACCAGTTGGGCCGTTCCGGCGATTTGGCCATTTGCTGGCGCAGGTGGTGCAGCACAGTCTGCACCTCGCTGCGTTCATCATCGGCGTAGACTTCGATATCATCGCCCACGCTATTCGCCGGGAAGAAACCGATCACCGCGCGCGCCTGCAACCAATTCTCATCGAGAATCTGCTTGAGCATGGCCCGGGCATCGGCAAACAGCTTGGTCGCTTCCTCGCCTACCACTTCATTTTCCAGAATCTGCGGATATTTGCCCGACAACTCCCAGGCCTGAAAGAATGGTGTCCAGTCAATGTACTCGACCAGTTCCTCCAGCGGATAATCGTCAAATGTTTTCAGCCCCAGGAAGTTCGGCTTCGGTGGCGTGTACTGATCCCAGTCGAAAGTGAACTGGTTGTCTCTGGCCTGTTGCAAGCTCCAGCCTTTTTTACTGCTTTGGCGCTTACTGCGCTTAAGGCGCATCTTTTCATATTCGTCTTTAATGTCCTGAATATATTTGGGCGCGCGCTCAGCACTCAGCAACTCACCGACCACGCCGACCGCCCGCGAGGCGTCCGGCACATATACTACTGCGTGGGAATATTTGGGGGCAATCTTAACCGCAGTATGGATGCGCGAGGTGGTAGCACCCCCGATCATCAGCGGCAGGGTTATGCCCAGACGCTCCATCTCTGAGGCCATATTGGCCATCTCGTCCAGCGAGGGCGTAATCAGACCGGAAAGACCGATGACATCGACATTGTGTTTTTCGGCTTCGGCGAGAATGGTTTCCGCCGGCATCATGACGCCGATATCGATCACTTCATAATTGTTGCACTGCAACACCACGCCGACGATATTCTTACCGATGTCATGCACATCGCCCTTAACCGTGGCCATCAGAATCTTGCCGTTGCTGCTGATCGCTCCACCTTTCTCAGCCTCGATGAAGGGCAGCAGATAAGCCACCGCCTGTTTCATGACGCGGGCCGATTTCACCACCTGAGGCAAAAACATTTTACCCTCACCGAACAAGTCGCCGACCACATTCATGCCCTTCATCAGCGGCCCCTCAATCACCTGCAGGGGATAATCAGCCTGCAAGCGTGCCGCTTCAGTATCTTCCAGAATGAATTCGGTAATGCCTTTTACCAGCGAGTGCGAGAGCCTTTCATTGACCGGCAGTTCGCGCCAGCTCATGTCCTGACTACTGACGGCAACGCGACCATCCCCGGTATATTTGGCGGCGATGGCCAGCATATTTTCCGTCGCTTCAGCATTTTTATTCAGAATAACGTCTTCCACCGCCTCGCGCAGTTCGGTCGGAAGATCATCATAAATGGCGAGCTGTCCGGGGTTGACGATACCCATATCCATACCCGCCTTGATGGCGTGATACAGAAACACCGAGTGAATGGCTTCACGCACCAGATTGTTGCCGCGGAACGAGAAGGAGACATTGGAAACACCGCCGGATATCAATGCATGCGGCAGGGTCTGCTTGATAGTGCGCGTGGCTTCGATGAAATCCACCGCGTAGTTATTGTGTTCGGCAATGCCGGTGGCCACAGCAAAAATATTCGGATCAAAAATGATGTCTTCCGCCGGGAAGCCCACCACTTCGGTCAGCACCTGGTAGGAGCGGGTGCAGATTTCTACCGTGCGTTCGTAGGTATCGGCCTGGCCATCTTCATCAAAAGCCATGACTACCACGGCGGCGCCATAACGGCGAATTTTCTTCGCCTGCATGACGAAGTTCTCCTCACCCTCTTTCAGCGAAATCGAATTCACCACGGACTTGCCCTGCACGCAACGTAACCCGGCCTCAATGACATCCCATTTTGAGGAGTCGATCATTACCGGCACGCGCGAAATGTCCGGCTCGGAGGAAATCAGGTTGAGAAACTTGACCATCGCGGTTCTGGAATCGAGCATGCCTTCATCCATGTTGATGTCGATGATCTGGGCACCGTTTTCCACCTGCTGCAAAGCCACCACCAGCGCCTCTTCGTATTTCTCTTCCAGAATCAGGCGCTTGAACATGGCCGAGCCGGTGACATTGTTGCGCTCGCCGACGTTCACGAACAGCGAATCCGCACCGATGTTGCACGGCTCCAGACCGGAGAGACGACACTCCACCGGAAGATCGGGAATGACCCGGGGTTTCTTATCGGCCACCATTTCGGCGAAGGCGCGGATATGTTCCGGTGCGGTACCGCAGCAGCCGCCGATGATATTGAGAAAACCGGCATCGGCCCATTCGCCGATTGCTATGGCCATGTTTTCAGGATCCAGATCGTACTCACCCATTTCGTTCGGCAGCCCCGCGTTGGGATGCGCGGAAACATGGGTCTCGGCAATGCGCGACAGCTCCTGCACATACTGGCGCAGATCTTTCGGCCCCAGCGCGCAGTTCAGGCCAATCGAAATCGGCTCGGCGTGGCGCAGGGAGTTATAAAAAGCCTCGGTCACCTGACCGGTGAGCGTGCGTCCGGACTGATCGGTGATGGTACCGGAGATCATGATCGGCAGCTCAATACCGTCTTCATCGAAGACCTGTTTCACCGCGTAGATCGCCGCCTTGGCGTTCAGCGTATCGAAGATGGTTTCGATCAGAATAATATCCGCCCCGCCTTCAATCAGACCGCGGGTGGATTCGACATAGGCTGCGGAGAGCGTTTCAAAAGTAATGTTGCGGAAACTGGGATCATTCACATCCGGCGAAATCGAGCATGTGCGATTGGTCGGGCCGAGTACGCCAGCCACATAACGGGGTTTGTCCGCGGTAGCGGCGTTATCGGCAGCCTCACGCGCCAGTCTGGCTGCGGCCACATTGATCTCGTAGCTGAGATCCTCCATGTTGTAATCGGCCAAGGAGATGCGCGTGGCATTGAAGCTGTTGGCTTCGACAATGTCGGCGCCTGCATCCAGATAATCCTGATGAATGCTACGGATGATCTCGGGCTGAGTCAGCACCAGCAGGTCATTATTGCCCTTGAGGTCAGAGGGCCAGTCGGCAAAACGGCTGCCGCGATATTCAGCTTCGCTCAGCTTGCGATTCTGAATCATAGTGCCGGTGGCACCATCTAGAATGAGTATTTGGGTTTTTAACCTTTCTTTGAGTGAGGCAATGCGTTGTTCTCTGGACATAAGACGACTATCTGACTAATTTGAAAGTCTGAAATTATACCACTTTCAGCCGTTCTTATGGTCAAAATACCCAGAATTGCAGTGATAAACGGCCCTTCTAACCGCATCTTGAAGCAGTCCCCTTTCTTCCCCGGTATAAAAATAGAAGCTATCCCGTCATCCCCGTTTCGAAGTGCGTTTTTGTGATACTCGCAATCGACCTGTTTTTCAGCTTAAATTGAGATTACGGATTGTGCCTGCTTCATACTTTTTTGAAAAACAGTGGTTTTTTCCCCTAAACCCGACAACCTCCTGGAATATTTGTACCTCAATTCAAAGTGACAACCTCCTATTCGAGCTATGCTTTCACCATGACTTCTCAACCTATCCAGCTTTACCTCACCACCGAGCACGAATGCAGCTACCTGCCCGGACGGATGACAACCAACATCGTGCCCGACCCGAATCTGCCCATGGACATCTCCGTCTACAGCCATCTGCTCAAACTCGGCTATCGGCGCAGTGGCGATCACGTCTACCGCCCGCATTGTCGTGACTGCCAGGAATGCCGGCCCTGTCGCATTCCTGTAGCACAGTTCTCAGCACGCAGAAACCAGCAGCGCTGCCTGAAAAGCAATCAGGACCTGAGCGTACACATGGTCGAAGCCCACTACAGCGATGAATATTTCGAGCTGTACCGCGACTATCTAAATTCTCGCCACATCGATGGCGGCATGGCCAATCCGGTGCGTGATGATTATGCGCGTTTTCTGTACTGCGACTGGAGCAACAGCTATTTTTTAGAGGTTCGCAAGGATGGACGTCTGCTGGCAGTGGCGGTCACCGATATTACCCCCGCCGGACTATCTGCGATCTACACCTTTTTTGACCCCGATCCTGCTGAAGCCCGGCGCGGACTGGGCAACTTCTGCATCTTGCAGCAAATTCAACAGGCCCGCCGCCTGCAACTTGCGTATCTGTACACGGGATACTGGATCAAAGACTGCCGGAAAATGAGCTACAAAACGAACTTCCAGCCCATGGAGCTATTGATTGACGATATCTGGCAAACTTTTCGGACTGAGCCCAGATATAATGCCCAACCTTAAAAAGGTGCGTTTTTCGCTGTTTAATCTGATTATATGACTATACTCCACTGTTATTACCCTTATGCAGAGGCAGCCCCTTTAGCTCCGTGCAACGACAATAATTCAGTGAAGACTCTGGATTTTAACCGCGATACGAGCCCGTTTTATGGAACGTAAAGTCAGTACATTTGAACTAAAAGTGGGCATGTACATTTCTAATCTTGATCGTCCATGGCTGGACACCCCTTTTCTGCTTCAGGGTTTCAATATCAAGAATGCTGATGAAATCCAGGCCCTGCAACAACACTGTCGCTACGTTTTTATAGACACCGAACTGGGTGATTCGTCCGGCTCCTATATGGATGAGGAGCCTAATCTACCCAGCAATCAGTATGTTGAGGAGTTTCTCGAAGGTGGCAGGAAAAAAGTTACTTATGAAGAGAAGCAGTCGCTATTTCATGAGCTCCCTGCCGCAGAGTCGGCACTGGAAACAGCCTCTGACAAGGTCGCTCAGTTAATGGCCCAACTGAGAGCCGGCGACAATCTGGACATCGCCGCCGTGCGTAACGCCGTACAGCCCATTCTGGAAAGTGTTATCCGTAACTCTGATGCGCTGCTGTGGGTTTCAGAAATGCAGAAAAAAGATGAGTACACCTATTCTCACTCTCTGGATAATTGTGCACTCTCCATTGCCTTTGGGCGACATCTCGGTCTTTACAAAGAGGACTTAAGAACTCTTTCCATGGGACTGTTATTAATGGACGTGGGCAAAGTCAAAGTCGCCGATGAGATTCTCAATAAATTCGGCACTTTGAGCGTCAACGAATTCGAAGAGATGAAAAATCATGTTCACTACGGTGTAGAACTGCTCCAGCAATCGCCCGGCATTAACGAGACCATTATCAATGTCGTCTTAACCCATCATGAGCGTTACGATGGCAGCGGTTACCCCAGTGGTTTAAAAGGCAAGGAGGTGCCGGTTTACGGTCGCATTGCCGCCATCATTGACTGCTACACTGCCATGACGCGCACCAGTAAATACCGCAAAGCTATCGCTCCCCACAAAGCTTTGCAGACTATTTATAACTGGCGAAATAAATACTTCCAGAACGAGTTGGTGGAACAGTTCCTGCAGTGCCTGGGCGTCTACCCGACCGGCTCGCTGGTCGAAATGTCATCGGGTGAAGTGGGCATGATCATGTCCCAGAACCAGACACAGCGGCTCAAACCCAAGATCATGATGCTTCTGGACGAAAACAAAAAGCCCTATGAGGTCAGCAAGATTGTTGACCTGACCATACAGACGAGGGATGCCAGCGGCCTGGATTTCACCATCATCAG
>JAQICG010000427.1 GCA_027858635.1 Gammaproteobacteria bacterium
AACACCGGTTTGGCCACTTCACGCGCCGCCTCCTGGATGCGCAGACCGACGTCGGTATCGTGTGCCACGTCGTAAAAGTCTTCGTCGTCCGCTGATACCCGCGCCGCTGCCTCGGCATCATGGCGGCGGTCGGGATGGCTAAGTTGTTTGAAAATGTTTTCCATCATCACCACGGCGCCGTCCACCATCATGCCGATGGCCACCGCCAGGCCGCCGAGCGACATAAGATTGGCCGAAAGGCCGTTGTAGGCCATCAGCGCCAGTGCCATGCCCACCGATAACGGGATGGAAATCAGCACCAGTAGTACGGCACGCACATTGAGCAGGAACAGCACCAGCACGATGACGATGAAGACGAAGGCCTCGAGCAGCGCCTTGGCCACGGTATTCACGGCTTTTTCGATCAGATCCGCCTGGTCGTAAAACGGCTCGAAGCGGACACCTTCGGGCATTGCCTGATTGATGCGCTCGATGCGGTCATTGACCCCATCGATGGTAGCCTTGGTATTGGCGCCCATACGCTTGAGCACGATGCCGGAGACCACTTCGCCGAGGTTCTCCACCGTGCCGTCGGCATTCTTGCGCGTCATGGTCGCCGCACCCTGGCGGATCTCGCTACCCATCTCTACACGGGCGACATCAGCCACAGTGATAGTGGTACCGTCAACCGTCTTCAGCGGTACCTGGCGGATCTGTTCCAGACCCTGCTCGCCGTGATCCAGCCAGCCGGTACCCCGGATCACCAGTTGCTCCTGACCCCGGTTCATATACCAGCCGCCGGCATTTTCATTATTGCGCTCGAGCGCCGTCATCACCTCATCCTGGGTCAGGCCGTACGCCAGTAGCCGGGATGGATTCAGATTGACCTGGTACTGGCGTACTTCGCCGCCGAATGAGAGCACATCGGTGACGCCCTCGGCCGGGAGCAGCAGCAGCTTCACCACCCAGTCGTTGAGACTGCGCAGGGCCATGGCGTCGATGCCCGTACCGGGCTCGGCCACCAGCAGATACTGATAGACCTGACCCAGGCCTGAGCTATTCGGCCCCATTGCCGGCGTGCCGACTCCCTCGGGGATCAGCTCTTTGGCGGCCTCCAGACGTTCGAATACCAGTTGCCGGGCAAAGTAGATATCCGTGCCCTCCTTGAACACCACGGTGACGCCTGACAGGCCGGTCTTGGAGATGGAACGCACCTCCTCGACATCGGGCAGGGCGTACATCACCGCCTCGATGGGGTAGGTGATGAGCTGTTCCACCTCCTCGGAGGCCAGTCCCGGCGCTTCGGTATTGACCGACACCTGGACGTTGGTGACATCCGGAAAGGCATCCAGATTCAGTGTGGGTATGATGAAAACGGCCGCTGCCGTCATTGTTATGAGGGCGATCACTACCAGCAAACGGTTGATGACCGCCCAATCGACGATTTTATTTAACATGAGTTCTCCAGGTGCTTAGTGGTTATGCGGGTCGAAACCGCCTTTGGCGATCTGCGATGCGACAAAGAAAGCGCCCTCGGTGACAATACGCGTACCCGGCTTGACGCCGCTGATTTCGCGTAACTGCCCAAGCGCACGTCCCAGTTCCACCTCCGCCGGCTGGAACTCGCCGGGGTGGTCCTCCACAAACACGGTCCAGTCGCCATCCCCACCCCGCATCAGGGCAGTTTCGGGCACCGCCAGCACGGGTTTTTCCGTGCGGAAGCGGAAAAAGACCTCGGCAAACTGGCCCGGATGCAGACGGTGTTCCGGGTTGTCCATCAGCAGACGCACGGTACGAGTACGGGTGACCGGATCGATGGTGTGCGCCTCCTGAGAGACCGTGGCCATTACGCGCACATCACCGGTCACGACTTCTGCCTGCGTTCCCGCACCCAGGGTCAGGGTGAGATTGGCGGGCAGGTGGGCTTCCACCCAGAGCTGCTTTTCATCTGCCAGCGCGATCAGGGGTGCGCCTGCCTCGATGCGTTGCCCCTGCTCGAAATCATCGGTGAGTACCGCGCCATCGATTTCGGCGCGCAGGGTATATTCGCCCAACGCCCTGGATTGCTGCGATGTCAGCGATTTCAGATCAGATGCGGAGAGACCGTAGGCCAGCAGCGTCGCCCGAGCTGCCTCCAGATTGGCCTTGGCAGCGATATAACGCTGCTCACCTACGGTTTTACGTCCGAGCGATTGCACCCTTTGCCACTCGGGCCAGGCCGTGCGGTACTCGGCCTGCGCCTGCGCCATGCTCTCGCTGAACAGAGTGACTAGCGGCTGGCCTTGCTTGACGTGATCGCCCAAAGCGACATGACGGCGCAGCACCACCGAAGCCACTCGGGGCGATACCCGATAACTGGTGTAGCCGTTGGAGAGAATCTCCCCCGGTGCGTAGAGCTGGTAATCAACCGGCTTCGCGTCAAGTGCCTCTACACGAATACCGGCCAGTGTCATTTGTGCAGGTTTCAGTGACGCGGAAGCGGCCTCCTCGGGACCGTTTTCGCCCTCTTCGCCAGCGTGGTCGGCGTGCTCCTTATCGCCGGATTCCTCGAGCCCATGTTCATCGTGGGTGTCATTTTCATCATGAGCTTCCTCACTATGCTCATCATGGGTTTCATCCTGCTTGCTTTGTGTTGTGGGTTTGGTTTCTTCATGCGCATGTTCGGACGCATCTGGCGTCTGGGCATGGCTTGCGTAGGCAGTCGAAAGACCGGCGATAAAAATAGCAATCAGTGTTTTGTTCATATTCATCATCCTGTTCTTAATTTGTTAGTTGTGTCGCGGCCGTCAGACGGCCCGATTGCAGTAGCACATCGGTGAGTGTGAGCCTGGTCTGTTTTTCCAGCTCGATGCCTGCCAATAAACTCTCGGCGCGTTGATTCAATGCCAGCAGATAATCGGTGGTGGAGAGGTCGCCACTGCGCCACTGCCGTTCCAGCAGGTCGGCGCTGTTCTCCACCCGGCCCTGGACCAGCTTTTGCCAACGACGGTATTGCTGTTCATAGCGCTGCCAGGCGGCCTGGGCGGCCTGCCAGTTGAAGCGCTGCTTGCGGTAAATCGCCTGAAAGTGAGCCTCCGCCTCCAACGCCGCCTGCTCGGCGGCGCGGGTTTCGGCACTGAAGTTGTTGCGTACATTCAGCGGAATGGAGAGGGATAATCCCACAAGGTTCTCTCCGCCATCGCGCCCGGCATTGAGTCCGACGGTAGGTTCCGCCCTGGCGGCACGCCGTGTCACCTCGGCTTCTTCCTTAAGTGATTGCCAACGGGCCCGGGCACTGGCGACAGCCGGGTGTTGCAGCAGCTCCTGATCAGTGGCGGAATCTGGTGTGACCGGCCAGAACTCCTCGGGGATGCCATCCTGCGCGGGTGTCCACTGCGGCAGCAATTCGCGCACCCTGATTTCAGCTTTCTGCAAGGTGGCTTCGACCTCGGCGACCTGCGCCAGACGTTGCGACAGCGACAGAAAGGTGAGCTCGGCATCGATGCTGCCCAGATCACCCGCCCGCTGGCGCTTCTCCACCTGTTTGAGCAGGGTATCAAGATGCTCCTTTTGCGCCTGTGCGATGGTGGCGGCGCGGCTGGCAGAGCGCCACTCGACGAGTGCGGAAAGCGCCTCGGCGGTTTTATCCAGCAATTGCCGGCGGTACATGGCTTCGGCAGCGGTTCGCATAAAACCCGCTTG
>JAQICG010000065.1 GCA_027858635.1 Gammaproteobacteria bacterium
ACCATTCCGCCTATAATGATATCAAGGAGAGTCTGGCCGAGCTGGCTCGTGAGCGGGGTTATTTCGACGCCGAACTTGTTACCCGTCGGATTGAAATTGATATTGAAGTTTATGAAGCCCGGATTTATCTGGACTATGACAGTGGCCCGCGTTACGACTTCGGTGAGGTGCAACTGGAACAGGATGTGCTCAACCCGGATTTTTTGCAACGTTACATTCATTTCCATCAAGGCGAGCCTTATGAACTGAATGAGCTCATCGATTTTCAGCATGCGCTCAACGACAGTGACTACTTTCAAACCGTCGAGGTTTCACCCGGCAAGCCGCAAACCGAGGCGCTGAAAATACCGATTAATGTCAGTCTCACCCCCCGCAAGCGCCACCGTTTCAGCCTGGGTCTCGGTTACGGCACCGATACTGGTGCCCGCACCCGCTTTGGCTGGGAGATGCCCAGAGTGAATAAAAAAGGCCATCGTTTTGATACCGAACTCAGGGTGTCTGAAATCGGCTACAGCCTGACTGCGCATTACCGGGTACCGGTGTTCAACCCGCGCACCGACCAGATCGTTTACAGCGCCGGCATTATTGACGAGACCACGGATACCAGCGAAAGTAACATCCGCACCGTCGGTGTCAGCCTCAATCATAATCGTCGCGACTGGCGTGAATCTCTTTCACTGAACTACCAGCAGGAAGAGTTCACTATCGCCAACGTCAAAGGGGATTCCACGTTGCTGATGCCCGGCGCCAGCTGGAGCCGCACCTGGGGCAATGATTTCATCAACACCTTCGACGGCCTGCGCTTTGACTTCAGCATGCGCGGTGCCAGCAAACAGATCATCTCCGATACCGATTTCATGCAGGTTCTGGGCGGCATTAAATTCATCACTTCACTGAGTGCACGCAATCGTATTATTACCAGAGGCAGTCTGGGCAGCACCCTGACGCAGGACTTCGAACAGCTACCCTCTTCGGTACGCTTTTTCGCCGGCGGCTCACAAAGCGTGCGCGGATATTCCTACCAGTCGCTCGGGCCGGTGGATGCTAATGGTCTGGTCATCGGCGGCAAGAATCTGATGGTGGGCAGCATTGAGTACGACTACAGCATCGGGGATCAATGGAGCGTTGCCCTGTTTTATGATGGCGGTAACGCCATCAACAATCTCTCAGATGATCTGGAACGGGGTGCCGGTTTCGGCTTTCGCTGGAAATCACCGGTGGGGCCGGTGCGTATCGACTTTGCCAGCGCCATCTCCCAGGAAGGCAGTCCCTGGCGCATTCACATCAACATCGGGCCGGATTTATGAAGCGACTGAGTCGACTCATAATACTTTTACTCCTGCTGATGGTTGTGCTGCTGGCCTGGCTGACGACGACCCAGAGCGGTCTGCGCTGGGGCTATGAACAGGCCAGCCGCTATCTGCCGGGTGAGCTGAATATTGCCGAAGTGCATGGTCGGCTGATCGGCCCGATCACCCTGCGAGGCTTCGAGTTTGAGCATGAAGGCACACGGGTCAAAGCCGATAAGATTCTGCTCGACTGGCAACCCATGGCGCTGCTGACCACCCAGATTAATATCAGCCGTGTGCATATCCAGTCGCTCGACATTGTTTTGCCCGAGCCGACCGAGACCACAAAGCCCGAGCCGACGCTGCCCGGCATCCAGTTGCCCGAGATCCATCTACCCTGGGGCATGGCATTGCAGGAGGCACAGATTGATGATTTCAGCTTTAGCCGGGGCGAGCAAAACCTCAAGCTCAATCAGATCAAACTCAGCGCGAACACGCAAATCAGCACGATCAAAATCAAAACCTTCAGCGTCAGCGCGGATAACTTCAATCTGAACATCAAGGGCAAGCTTAAGCCTGTGCGCAATTACCGCCATGATCTGGCAATAAACTGGCAGCTGAAACTGCCTTCCGGCGAACAGGTTGACGGTAGCGGTCGGCTCAAAGGCGATGTGCAGAGCACTCGGCTCAGCCAGCAACTGCGCGGCCCGTTACAACTGAGCCTCAACGCCGAATTAAACGACCTGCTCGATCAACTCAACTGGCAGACTGAAATTAAGGTCAGCGCCTTCGATCTGTCACGAATCAGCACCGACCTGCCCGCCCTGAACGGCGCACTCCAGCTCCAGAGCAAAGGTGACCTGAACACCGCCACGCTTTCGGCAACAATGAATGGTCACTATCCCGATGTAGGCGCGTTCGAATCCAGCCTGCGCGTGCAACGACTGAGCGGCAACACCCTCCAGCTAGATCAGCTGCAACTGCGCACGCCCGACGGCAACACTCTGATCGACAGTCAGGGAACATGGACACCGGGCGATGACGGCGGCGAGTTCAAACTGACGCTGGACTGGCAGAATCTGCGCTGGCCATTACAGGCCGAAACGCCCGCTGTGTTCAATAGTGCCAACGGCAGCGGTTCGGTCGAAGGTACGATGCAAAACTACCGGATAAGCCTGAAGAGCGACAGTCCATGGCCGGAGCTGTTGCCCTCCAGCTGGACGGCGCAGGCCGAAGGCAATCTCGACGGCCTGACCCTCCAGTCGCTGCGCGTGACCGCACTGGAAGGTGAAGCGGTCGCCACCGGTCAGCTCAACTGGTCAGCGGCGCTGAACTGGCAGCTCGAGGTCAACGCCGAGGGCATCAACCCCGCCGGTATGCTGCCGCAATGGCCGGGGCAGCTGAATGCAAAGCTGAACAGCAGCGGGCGCATCGACCAGGGCGAACTGAGCGCCGAGGCCGAGATCAACCAGCTCAGCGGCACCCTGCGCGGCTACCCGGTGTCACTCCAGAGCCAGCTGAAATGGCGCGACAACGGTCTCGATCTAAACCAGTTCGAAGCCCGTTCGGGCGAAGCGCAGATCAGTGCGCAGGGTCGGCTGGCGGAGACGCTGAAACTGGACTGGTCCATCGCCGCCGACAATCTGGCCGAGCTCTATCCTCAGGCTCAGGGGCAACTCCACGCCACAGGTCGAGTAACCGGACCACCCGCGACACCCACGATTCAGACTACGTTCAAGGGTCAGGCGCTGGCGCTGGCGGATTACCGTATCGATGCGCTCGACGGCGACCTGAGCGTGGATCTGTTCCAGTGGCAGCAGCTCGAAATCAACCTCAGTGCGCAGGCGCTGGAGCTGAACGGTTATATCCTGCAATCGCTGGATGTGACCAGCGCCGAGCAACGCATCGAACTGGAAGCCATCGCCGATGAGCTCACGGCGCACTTTAAACTCTATAGCCGCACCGATGCGCAGGGCTGGCACGGTCGTCTGGAGCAGGCTGATATTCGTAGTCAGGATTTTGACCACTGGCAACTCAGGGCACCGGCCAGTCTCGAGGTTTCCGAAACGGCCATTCAGGCCGAGCCTATCTGCCTGCAAAGCAGCGAAGGTGAAGTCTGCCTGACGCTGCACCACCAGGATGATCTCTGGCAGGCGAAGCTAAATGCTGAACAGATACCCTTGCAGCTACTCGGCCCGTGGCTGCCGGTTGATCTGATTCTGGATGGCAAATTCAACGCTTCCACCGAGCTGAATTTGCAGGCCCCCGATCAGCTGCTGGGCGAGGGTAAAATCGAGCTGTTGCCGGGCACGGTCAGCTACCCGCTGCTGGAAGGCGAACGCGAGCGCTGGGAATATAACACTGCGACGCTGTCGTTCTTCATGCAGGAGTCGGGCATCACTGCCAGTGCTGAGATAAGTACGAGCAAGGGCGATCAAATGCACTTCAAGGCCGAGCTGCCACAGGCACAGTTACTTACGCTCGACCCAGCACAGCAGCCGCTTAGTGCCGAAGTCCGGCTGGCGGTGCAGGATCTGAAATTTATCGAAGCCCTGCTGCTGGATGTGCAGGATCTGGAAGGCAAAGTTAACGTCAATCTTAGCGCCGCCGGCACACTGGCCCGGCCCCGACTGAGTGGTGAGGTGCGACTGCTCAATGCTTCGTTACGCTTGCCTCGCCTCGGCCTGAACATTACCGAAGTCAGCCTGAACGGCGAGAGCGAGACTTTCAACAAATTCGGTTTCAGTCTTGATGCCCGCTCCGGTAGCGGTCGCCTGGCCATCACCGGCCAGACCCTTCTGGACAGCACCGCCGGCTGGCCCACCGAGATCAACATCAAGGGCGATGAATTTGAAGTCTCGCGCATTCCCGAAGCGCGCATCTTGGCCACCCCCGACCTGCAAGTTAATATAAAAAATCGCTCCATCAAGGTACGCGGCGGTATTCACATCCCCTACGCCAGACTGCAACCCAAAGACATCACCACCGCAACGCGGGTTTCAGAAGATGCGGTAATCGTCGGGCGTGAACAGATAAAGGAAGAAATATGGCTGATTGATACCAGGGTTCGACTGACGCTGGGCGAGCGCGTGCATTTTTACGGCTATGGTTTTGAAGGCCGACTGGGGGGAAGCCTGCTGCTGGAAGATCAGCCCGGACAGCTCACCAAAGCCACCGGCGAAATCACCGTCGAAGAGGGACGCTATCGCGCCTACGGGCAAAGGCTGGAAATTGAACACGGACGACTCGTCTTTACCGGCGGCTCGCTGACCAACCCGGGGCTGGATATGCGCGCCGTGCGTAAGGTTGATGCAGTGACAGCAGGCATCAGAGTCAGAGGCAGCCTCAGACAACCCCAGCTGGAACTATTTTCCACCCCGGCCATGGGCCAGACAGACATACTTTCCTACCTCATGCTTGGCGGCCCTATCGACAGCGCCTCGGGCGAGCAAGGTGCCATGATGGCTCAGGCCGCGCTGGCTCTAAGTCTCAGCGGTGGCGACCAGCTGGCACGAACCCTGGGTGACCGTTTCGGACTGGACGAGATGCGTGTTGAAAGCAGCGCCACCGGTGATCAGGCCTCACTGGTAGTGGGCCGATACCTGTCACCGCGACTGTATATCAGCTACGGCGTGGGCCTGATCGAATCGTTCAACACCCTGATGCTGCGTTACAGAATTTCCAGCAAATGGCACATCAAAGTTGAAAGCGGCGAATACCATGGCGCGGATATTATATATACCATCGAGCGTTAAGTTATGATTGTTGCACATTGAATATCGATGATACGGGGTCGCCGGTTTCTAAAAAAATACGGCTGAAATTCAGCGGCTAAAATTAAAAACCTCCCGACGCGCGCAAGCTTTGTTTATAAACTTTAATTATAAATCGTAATATTTCTTGATCACCTGCCAGGCTTCCACGGCGGTATCCACAAACCTGAAAAGTCCCAAATCCTTTTCATCAATCGTACCCTCCTCCACCATGGCTTCAAAATTAATGATGCGCCGCCAGTAGGCACTGCCCAACAGCAAAATCGGCACCGGTTTTATTTTGCGGGTCTGGATTAAAGTGAGGGTTTCAAACAGCTCATCCATAGTGCCG
Source organism: Gammaproteobacteria bacterium (assembly GCA_027858635.1). GTDB lineage: Bacteria > Pseudomonadota > Gammaproteobacteria > SZUA-229 > SZUA-229 > LH-M37. The sequence goes on from JAQICG010000065.1 coordinate 5,394, forward strand.
AAACCACCGGGACAGGCGACCAACGCCCGCGCGCGTTTGAGAAAATGCATTTTACGAATCGCAAAATAGTGAAACTGAAAACACAGCTCCGGCGTGATGTACTCATTGGGGCGTTGTTCAAACGGCAGCACAATATTAAGCCCGATACTTTTGCCGCCCGCCTCCATGGCACCCCGATTGGCCGCTTCCATAATGCCCGGTCCACCCCCGGTAATCACCACCATCTCGCAACGTCCTGGCGCTAATGTAGTCCTGGTAATGATAGAGCTCAGCTTTCGTGCCACATCATAATAACGACTGTTCTCTAAAACACGTTGTGCAATCGCCGCTCGTTGTTGCAGCTTGTCATCAACAGGTATAGTGCCGGATAATAGCTGTGCTTTTA
>JAQICG010000038.1 GCA_027858635.1 Gammaproteobacteria bacterium
AAAATGTAACTTGCAAGTCATAAATTCAGCTATTGGCATATGAAAAATAATTTTTAATTTTTGTTTTGTACTTTTGATGTTTTCGCGTCTTTCGCGGATGTTTTTTTGATTATAAAAATATGAGACAACGTACATGAATCAGGCGGAAAAAAACCTGCTCACTATCAACGGCGGCTCCTCGAGTATCAAATTTGCCCTGTATCGGATGGGTGTAGCATTGCAGTGCAGCCTGGTGGGGAAAATCGAACGCATTGGTTTAGCGGGAACACGCCTGAGCTATAAGCATGTTCTAAACGGGCAGCAGGGTGAGCAATCTCTCGAAAAATCGGATCACACTTATGCGGTGAATTTTCTGCTCGACTGGCTGGCGCAGCAACCCGGTTTTGCTCAGGTCGTGGCGGTGGGGCACAGGGTAGTACACGGCATGAAGCATACTCATCCCGAAACTGTTTCCCCGGCGCTACTCGATGAGCTGCATCGCATCAGCGATTACGATCCGGATCATCTGCCGGGCGAGATCGAGCTGATTGAAACATTCAGCAGGCGACATGCCGAACTTGTGCAGGTCGCCTGTTTTGACACCGCCTTCCACGTCAGCATGCCGCGGGTGGCCAAACTGCTGTCGGTGCCGCGTCGCTTTGATGCGATGGGCATTCAGCGTTACGGTTTTCATGGACTCTCTTACGCCTATCTGATGCAGGAACTGGCGCGGCTTGATGAGACGGCGGCCGGACAGGGGCGGGTGATTCTGGCGCATCTGGGTAATGGCGCCAGTCTGGCGGCGGTGCGTGACGGTAGCAGCATTGACACCAGTATGGGTTTCACCCCGAGCAGCGGCGTACCCATGGGAACACGATCGGGCGATCTCGACCCCGGTCTGGCCTGGTACATAATGCAGAGCGAGCAGCTGAGTCCGGATCAGTTTAAACATCTCATTAATCACGAATCCGGTCTGCTTGGTGTCTCGGAAACCAGTTCCGATATGCGCGATCTGACCGCGCATGAAAGCGATGATGAACGCGCCGCCGAAGCGGTCGAGCTGTTCTGTTATCAGGTGAAAAAATACATCGGTGCCTATGCCGCTGTCCTCAATGGACTGGATACGCTGGTGTTCACCGGCGGCATCGGCGAGCACCACGGCAGCGTGCGTGCGCGTATTTGTGCAAATCTGGAATTTCTCGGTATCGAACTGGATAAACAACGCAATGAACAGAATGCAGACGTTATTTCCTCACAGAGCAGCCGGGTGACGGTGCGCGTTATCGCAACCGATGAAGAGCTGATGATTGCTGAATCGGTTCGTGATGTTCTGGGATTAGAAATCACCAAATAAAACTGACATTTATATAGAGGACTGAACCATGCTAAAGAATGCCGCAAGCCCTAAATCTTTGAAAGAACCGTTATCGCCGGAGCTAATGAACAAGATGGACGCCTACTGGCGTGCCAGCAACTATCTGTCGGTGGGGCAAATCTATCTGTTCGACAATCCTTTGCTGAAACAGCCCTTGAAACTCGAGCACATCAAGCCGCGCCTGCTGGGCCACTGGGGCACCACGCCGGGGCTGAATTTCATCTATGTTCACCTCAACCGCATCATCAGGGAATATGATCTGAACATTATTTATGTCACCGGCCCCGGCCACGGTGGACCGGGACTGGTCGCCAACACCTGGCTGGAGGGCACGTATAGCGAAGTTTATCCGAACATTGCCAAAGATGAAGCGGGGATGAAAAAGCTCTTCACTCAGTTCTCATTTCCCGGCGGTGTTCCCAGTCACGTCGCACCGGAAACCCCAGGCTCCATCAACGAAGGTGGGGAACTGGGCTATGCGCTGTCACACGCCTATGGTGCTGCCTTCGATAATCCCGATCTGCTGGTAACCTGTGTGGTGGGGGACGGCGAGGCGGAAACCGGCCCGATGGCCACCAGCTGGCACTCCAACAAATTTCTCAACCCGGTGCATGATGGCGCCGTGCTGCCGATTCTGCATCTGAACGGCTACAAGATTGCAGGCCCGACCGTGCTGGCGCGTATCCCTCGTGATGAGCTCGAAGCGCTGTTTATCGGCTATGGTTACACGCCGCATTTCGTCGAGGGTGATGATCCCGAAACCATGCATCAGCTGATGGCGGCGACGCTCGATAGCGTGGTCGCTGAGATCCAGACGATACAGCAGGATGCCCGCACACATGGTTTCAGCGAGCGCCCGCGCTGGCCGATGATTATTCTGCGCTCACCCAAGGGCTGGACCGGGCCGGAAACGGTTGATGATAAACAGATCGAAGGCACTTTTCACGCCCATCAGGTGCCGGTCACCAATTTCGCCAAAGATCCCAAGCATCTGAAGATTCTTGAAAAGTGGATGAAGAGTTACCGGCCCGAAGAGCTATTCGATGACGCCGGTAAACTCATCCCCGAGCTGGCCGAACTGGCACCCGAAGGTGAACGGCGCATGGGTGCAAATCTGCACGCCAATGGCGGTATGTTGCTGCGCAATCTGCGCATGCCGAATTTTCGCGACTATGCCGTCAAGGTTCCCGCTCCGGGCAAGGTTCTGGCTGAAGCGACGCGCGCGCAGGGCGAACTCATGCGCGATGTGATGAAACTTAACGCCGAAGCCCGTAACTTCCGAATCTTCAGCCCGGACGAGACCGCCTCGAATCGCTGGGGCGCACTCTTCGAAGTCACTAACCGCTGTTCCACGGCGGAAATTCTGCCCGGTGATGAGCATGTTTCTAACGATGGCCGGGTCATGGAGATGCTGAGCGAACACCAGTGTCAGGGCTGGCGGGAAGGCTATCTGCTCACCGGCCGGCACGGCTTTTTCTCCTGCTATGAAGCCTTTATTCACATTGTCGATTCCATGTTCAATCAACACGCCAAATGGCTCGATGTGGCGCGCGACATTCCCTGGCGTCGTCCCATCGCCTCGCTTAACTATCTGCTCTCCTCGCATGTGTGGCGGCAGGATCACAACGGCTTCAGCCATCAGGATCCCGGTTTCATCGATGTGGTGGTGAACAAGAAGGCCGAGATCATTCGCGTCTATCTGCCGCCCGATGCCAACACCCTGCTGGCCATAACCGACCACTGCCTGCGTAGCCACGATGACATCAATGTGATTGTCGCCGGCAAGCAGCCGAGCCTGCAATGGCTGGATATGGATGCGGCGATAAGGCATTGCACCGCTGGTCTGGGTATCTGGAAATGGGCCAGCAACGACGAAGGTGACGATCCTGATGTGGTTATGGCCTGCTGCGGTGACGTGCCCACACTGGAGACCCTGGCGGCGGTAAAATTGCTGCGTGAGCAGTTCCCGGAGCTGAAGATACGGGTTATTAATGTCGTCAACCTGATGGCCTTGCAGCCGCCGTCCGAACATCCACATGGACTCTCGGACAAGGATTTTGATGTGCTTTTCACTTCGGACAAGCCGAGTATCTTTGCCTATCACGGCTATCCCTGGCTGATTCATCGCCTGACTTACCGGCGCACCAATCATCACAATCTGCACGTTCGCGGCTACAAGGAGCAGGGCACCACGACCACACCTTTCGATATGACGGTGATGAATGACCTCGACCGTTTCCATCTGGCGGGTGATGTTATCGACCGGGTGCCATGCCTGGGTTCACGTGCCGCCTACGCCAAGCAGTTCTTGCGCGACAAACTTTTCGATCACAAAACCTATATTGAAAAACACGGTGAAGACATGCCGGAAATTCGGGACTGGAAATGGCAGTGAAAAGATAGTTGGCCGTTAACCGTTAACTATGTTTTAAGGGATCCGGAACATACTAATGTACTTGGATCGCGTCCGGATTTGGGTCATATATGGTCGCGCCGATTGAGCAAAACCGTAGGCGCAGCAGGGCTACGGCGAGGATTTTGCGATTGAGGCGCGGCCAAAGATGGCCTGAAGACGTGATGCGTAATGGTATATTAGTATGTTCCGGATCCCTAAGTGGCAGGAAGGGGCGTCGTTTTTGTGGCCACCTGATTTGAATGGTATGGGATATGCCCATTCATTTCAGCGATACATCTCAGTAATATAAGTTGAGCCATATTGTGTTCTGGTTTAGGCGCGACATACCGTGCTTTCAGTCGCAGCACTTGCCCGATTTGTCGTCCGAGCTGTTACCGGAGCAGCAACCACCATCACCCTTGAGCCAGCTGTCGACAGTATCGCGGGAGGGAACGCCGCCGGCGTGCACCACCTTGCCGTCGATCACAACGCCGGGAGTGGACATCACGCCAAAGCCCATGATTTGGGCGATATCTTCGACTTTCTCAAGCTCAATCTCGATGCCTTTGGCACTGGCCTGTTCTTCAATCATCTTCAGCGTGGCTTTGCAGTTGGCACAGCCGGTGCCGAGTACTTTGATGTTCTTCATTGCATACTCCTAAAAAGTAATAGTTTGTGATAAATCGATCGCGCAAACAACCGCCGGGAGGCTGCCGGTTTTAGGGGGATTGAAGCGAGGGAGCGGGAGAGTGAGCTCAAATTTTCCCGATTTTGAGGCGCATAGTTATTCTACGCAACGAAAAATTGGGAGGTATTTGGGCCGCTCTCCCACTTCCGCAGCCAATTCATCCTGAATCCGACAGCCTCCATGCGTATGGCTTCAAAGTTATTTTGGCATGATGTCGAATAAAAAGGTAAATGGATGCAAACGACGTCAGCAAATCCCGGGGGAACCGCCCAAAGAATACCGAAGTATTCTTGATCTTCCAGCGATTGTCGTAGGTTTCAGCTGCCACGGGGTGCGAACATAATAATGCCCATTCCCAGCAGCGTTACCGCCACGCCGACGAAATCCCACAAGTGTGGGCGAACGCCATCTACGCCCCATAACCAAAGCAGGGCGACGGAAACGTAGACGCCGCCGTAGGCCGCATAAACGCGCCCGGCATCTGAGGGATGAAGGGAAAGCAGCCAGGCGAACAGGGCGAGACTCGCGGCAGCGGGAAGCAGCACCCAGACTGGGGCGGACTTTTTCAGCCACAAATAGGGCAGATAACAGCCGACAATTTCCGCGATAGCGGTAACAATAAACAACCCCAGGGTGGTAAGGACAGACATGGCAGTGATCTCTCAGATTCGATCTTGGTCGGACGGCGGGCTGGCATGATACCCGATCTGATCCCGGCAGGATTCCTGTTTCAATTCAATTTCAATAGTGGTGTGAGCCAGTTGGTATGGTTCGAGCGCACGGGTAATGGATTGTTTGATGGCGCAGTATTCGCCAGAGTTTAAATCATCATCGAGATTCACCACAACATGGGCCGTGAGCACATGATGTTCACCATCCATGGACCAGAGGTGCTGATGATGAATCTCGCTGATGCCATCAACACCAAGCAGTGCGCGTCGAATCTTTTCATGAAGTGCTTTGTCCGGCACCGCCTGGAAAAACAGTTTCCCGGTCACCCATAGATTACGTACCACATTGACCAGGATGAACAGGGTGAATGCCACCGACAACAGCGGGTCGAGAATGGGCCAGTCGGCAAACTGCAATACGATGGAGACGATGAGTACCGCCACCCAGCCCAGCACGTCTTCCAGCAGGTGCCAGTTCAGCACCTTCTCGTTCAGGGTGGTTCCCTTGCTCAGGCGGTAGGCCGCGTAACCGTTGACGCTAACACCGAATATGGCCAGTGCCAGCATGCCCTCGGCGACCGGCATCACCGGATTGGCCAGTCGCGGGATAGCCTCGCTCAGCACCCATATCGACCCGGCAATCAGCACCAGACCGTTAATCAGCGCACCGAACAGTGACAGGCGCCGATAGCCGTAGGTGAATTCGCTGTCGGCGGATTTTCGGCCCAGCCGGTTCAGCAACCAGGCGCTGCCGATTGACAGACTATCACCCAGGTCATGGACCGCGTCAGCCATAATCGCCGTGCTGTTGGTCAACCAGCCACCGACAAACTCGATGATGGTAAAACCCACATTAAGAAAGAACGCCATTCCTATACGACTCGCGCTCTCATCTTTTTGCTGCGAATGAACGTGTTGATGCATAGGAATTCCGTACAATTAGTTTATAAAATGAACCTGCCGCCACCGCAGTGGCAACGACAGGCACAATGGTTATGCCATGTCTTCCAGCTTACCTTTCGAGAAGCGGGCGAACAGCACTGGCAATACAAACAGGGTCAGGAAGGTCGAGGTCACCAGTCCGCCGACGATCACGGTCGCCAACGGCCGTTGGATCTCCGAGCCCACGCCGCTGGACATCAGCATGGGAATCAGCCCCAGCGCCGCGACGATGGCGGTCATCAGCACTGGCCGTAGCCGCGATACCGCACCTTCGAACACGGCTTTGCCGATGTCCCGATCACCCGTTTCGATACGCAGGTTGATGGCCTCCACCAGCACTACGCCGTTGAGCACGGCCACCCCGAACAGGGTGATGAAGCCGATGGAGCTGGGCACCGACAGGTACTGCCCGGACAGGAACAGGGCAACGATGCCGCCGATCATCGCCAGCGGCAGGTTGATCAGGATCAGCAGCGCCTGGCCGACGGAATGGAAGGCGAAATACAGCAGCAATGCGATCAGACCGATGGATAACGGCACCACGATCATTAGCCGCTTTTGCGCCCGTTGCTGGTTTTCGAACTGACCACCGATATCAACGGAATAGCCGGTCGGCAGCTCCACTTGCTCAGCGATGGTCTGGCGGATATCCGCCACCACGCTGCCCATATCGCGGCCCTGCACATTGGCCTGGACCACCACCCGGCGCTGAACGTCATCGCGGCGCACCTGCGGCGGACCAGAAGCAATCGTCACTTCAGCCACATCCCCGAGGCGCACCCAGGCACCTGACGGGGCCTGCAAGCGCAGATCAGCAATGCTTTCGCGGTCCTGTCGGAAGCGTTCGTCGAGGCGCACATAGATGTCGTAACGCTCGTTGCCGTTGATGATTTGCCCGGCACTGGCACCACCCAGGCCTTCGCTCACCAGCTCCATGACGTCGCCCACGGCCAGGCCGTAGCGGGACAGGGCCCGGCGATCCGGTTTCACCACCAGTTGTGACTCACCGACGATTTGCTCCATGGCGACATCGCGCGCACCATCGACCTGCTTGACCGCGGCTTCGATGGCCTGGCCCTTTTCGGCCAGTACAGCAAGGTCAGGGCCGAACAGTTTGATGGCGAGCTGAGCCTTCACGCCGGACAGTAATTCATCCACCCGGGTGGCGATGGGCTGCGAGAAGTTGAGCAGCAGCCCAGGGTGCTGCTCCAGCTTCTGCTCCATCAATGCCTGCAGCTCGAGACGATCGTCCGCGCTGGTCCATTCCGGCACCGGTTTGAGGCCGATATAGATCTCGATGTTGTTGACCGGCTCGGGATCACCGCCGATTTCGGCACGGCCGATGCGCGACAGCGCGTAGGTAACCTCCGGGAACTCCATCAGTATGGCTTCCAGCCTGGGGGCGACCTCAAGGGCCGTATCCAGGCTGGATGAAGGTGCCAGCGTGACCCGCAGGTTGATGGTGCCTTCCTCCAGCTCCGGCACGAACTCTGTGCCGAGGTAAGGCAGCAGCGCCAGAGCGGACAGCAGCAGTCCCGCCGCGCCGCCCAGTACCCAGAGCTTGTGGACCATGGCTCTGGCCAGGGTGTAACGGTAAGCTTTTTCCAGCACTGCCACCACCGGACTGGTTCTGGCGCGCACGCCATGCTGGAACAGATAACTCGCCAGGGCGGGCACCACGATCAGCGACACCAGCAGGGACGCCGCCATGGCGAATAGAATGCTCAGCGCCATGGGCTGGAACAGCTTGCCCTCGACGCCTTCCAGACTGAACAGCGGCGCGAACACCACCATGATGATGGTGATGGAGAAGAACACCGGTTTGGCCACTTCACGCGCCGCCTCCTGGATGCGCAGACCGACGTCGGTATCGTGTGCCACGTCGTAAAAGTCTTCGTCGTCCGCTGATACCCGCGCCGCTGCCTCGGCATC
>JAQICG010000212.1 GCA_027858635.1 Gammaproteobacteria bacterium
TAAGCGCTTTCTGGATGCATTCGCCCACCGCTTCGGTGTCCTGAATGTCTTTATCGGAGACGGCGTCATCCGGCAATGGCTCGATAGCCATGCTTTCGACCTTGTATTGCCCGTTGGTACAGGATAATTCGAGCAGCTTTACCGTAGTAGAGCTGATATCCAGACCCAGCAAGACAGGTTGTTTTCGTTTCAGCAGAGACACGTCTCAATCCCCATAATCTATTTATTTTAGGTAGTTATAGAACATATATGCAATTATGCATTAGATACTAGGTGTAAGTATTGAATAATTCTAGTCAAAAATATGAATTAATCGCCAAAGCATAGTCAAAAGATTATAATTTGCACCCTCTTTCCGACAGTAATATATATAAAGTGAATCATGAAGCTGGCTAGAACACTTAAATACGGTTTAGTAGCCTCATTGGCGATATCGGTGCTTTCATCGTTAGCGTTACTGGGCCTATATTTTTATCTTGCGCCGCAGTTGCCATCCGTCGAAGGCATGAGCGATACGCGTCTGCAAGTTCCTTTACGTATATATAGCAGCGATGGTTCGTTATTGGGTGAATTTGGTGAGAAAAGACGCATCCCGAAAACGCTGGATGAGATACCCGAATTAATGCAGCAGGCGTTTCTGGCGGCGGAAGATAATCGCTTTTACGAACACGATGGCGTCGACTATCAGGGTATTGCACGTGCCGTGATTAATCTGATCAAAACCGGTGAACGTGGCCAGGGCGGCAGTACCATTACCATGCAGCTGGTAAGGAACTTCTATCTCACCAATGAAAAAACCTATATCCGTAAAATTCGCGAGATCTTTCTGGCGCTGAAAATTGAGCAGGAGCTGAGCAAGCAGAAAATTCTTGAGCTCTATTTGAACAAGATCTATCTGGGTAACCGCGCCTACGGTGTCGCTGCTGCCGCTTATATTTATTATGGCAAAAATCTGGACGAGCTCACTATTGCCCAGATTGCTATGATTGCCGGTCTGCCCAAAGCGCCATCACGTTACAATCCGGTGGTTAATCCGGAGCGGGCATTGTCACGGCGTAACTACGTGCTGTCACGCATGCGCGCGCTGGATTTTATTTCAGCGGATGCTTATGAATATGAAAAGCAGATGACGGTGACCGCTGAGCGTAAGCTCAGCCGGGTTGAGGTGCCGGCTCCCTACGTGAATGAAATGGTTCGCGCTGAAATTGTCCAGCAATTTGGTGAAGAGGCTTATTCAAGCGGGCTTAATGTCTATACCACTATTAAGGACAAACTTCAGCTGGCGGCCAATGCCAGCCTGTGGAAAGGGCTGATGGATTATGATCGTCGCCATGGATTCCGCGGCGTAATCCGCCATGTTGAGCTCAATGAGAAGGATGCCGAATCCGGTCCGCTCAATGAGGATGAAGCGCTACTCAAGATTCTCGAAGTGGATAGCGATTTCGGCTTGTTGCAGCCGGCACTGGTTTTGTCCATTCACGACGAGCCGGAAAAGGCGTCGGAGAATGAAAAGCAAATTGGCGATGCTGCGGCTGATAATCAAGAGGGCCCCGTCGCCGGGCGACATGCCCGAATACTGCTGAAAAACGGCGAGCGTGCCGTGCTGCCGTGGGCAGGTATTAGCTGGGCGCGGCCCTATGTGAGCTTGAATCGTGTGGGTGAGGAGCCGAAACAGGTCAGTGACGTCCTGAGCGCAGGCGATGTGATCTGGGTGTCCGGGCAGGAAGATGATTCCCTGGCGCTGGCGCAGGCGCCGGAGGTGCAGGGGGCGCTGGTCGCTGTCGCACCCAATGATGGCGCTATTCAGGCGCTCAAGGGCGGTCTGGATTTTAGGCAGAGCAAGTTTAATCGAGTCACTCAGGCCAAGCGCCAGCCGGGTTCGGGTTTTAAGCCGGTGATCTATTCTGCCGCGTTATCAAAATCATTTACCCCCGCAAGCCTGATTAATGACGCCCCTGTAGTCTTTGAAGACGAGCAGCTGGAAGCGTCCTGGCGTCCGGAAAATTACAGTGGTCGATTCCACGGGCCGACACGATTACGCAAGGCTCTGTACAAATCCCGTAATCTGGTTTCCATTCGGCTGCTGCGTTCAGTGGGAGTGGGTTACGCCACAAAATACGCCCGCAATTTCGGCTTTGATGACAGCACTTTGCCACACGATCTCTCGCTGGCATTGGGCAGTGGCGGAGTGAGTCCTCTGCAAATGGCACGCGCTTATGCCGTGCTGGCGAACGGCGGTTATCGGGTGCAGCCTTATTTGATTGATCGAATTGAAGATATGGAAGGTAATGTGTTGTTCGAGGCGGATCCGGCGGTCGCCTGTGTCGCCTGTAAACTGGCCGAGCGTAGCCTGGATAGGGTCAGTGTCGACGCTATGGGTCTGGTTGTGGAAGGTGAGCAGCAGGAAGACGACAGCGTCAATGCTGCGAGTCCGACCGTTGAAGGCGAGGAAGAAGAGATCCTGATGGTGCTGCCCAGGCAGGCCGAACGAACACTGGAGCCGCGCCTGGCTTATCAGATGAATTCAATGCTGCAAGACGTGGTGTTGCGGGGTACCGGTCGCAGAGCGCTGTCGCTAGGACGCAAAGATCTCGCCGGTAAAACCGGAACCACCAATGATCAGAAAGATGCCTGGTTCAACGGTTATAACCCTGATCTGGTGGCTGTAACATGGGTTGGTTTTGATCAGCTGAAACCGCTGGGGCATGTTGAGACGGGCTCGAAAGCGGCCTTGCCGATCTGGATCGATTTTATGAGAGAGGCCCTGGCAGGAGTGCCGGAGAAGCAGTTGCAACGCCCTGACGGCCTGGTGACGATGAAAATTAATGCGGAAACCGGAGCCGCTGCGAGTGATCTGGGCAAAGACGCCATCTTCGAAATTTTTAGAAGTGAGTATGCCCCAGAGATAGGTGGTTCGGCGGCTGAAGCGGATGCCAGTAACACAAGCGGTGCGGCGCCTATCCCTGAGCAGCTGTTTTAAGGCGCAGGCTTAATCGGCGGTGATAGTTCTTTGCCTGATTAGTCGACAGGTGCTCAGCGGCTGCTCAGGCAATTTTCGGTATTATCTAATACGATAGTTGGCGTGACAGGCGACACAGGCAGAAGTGACTTCCGAGAGTGCCCTGTAGATGGATGAGGTATTGCCGACCTGTGCCTGCAGGGAAAAATGACTGGCCGCCCGGTGCATCCGCGTACCTATCTGCTGCATCTCTTCCGGCATGAACCCGGCCATGTGGCCGGCGCCGTGTAATCCCAGTGAACTCATGCCCAGACGGGATTCGGCAATATCCGCCGCTTTTTCCGACTCATCCTCACCCAGCATGATTAATATTTCGTTGATAGCCGCCAGATGATCGCGCATGTTACTCATCATGTGCTGCTGCATCATATCCGGTAGTTGAACGAGTGCTCTGGAATCTTCTTCGGCGATTGATGGGGCGGCAGCACAGAGCCAGAGAAGTGGAACGATGGCGTAGAGGTGTTTTTTCACAATGCCGCCGCTCCCTACTTTTATTTATCAGCGGTGATACTGTTCACTGGCATCGTGTACCGCATCCACCAGCGCCTTAACATTGTCGGGCTTGATATCGGGAGTAATGCCGTGGCCGAGGTTGAAAATGTGCCCCGAGCCCTGGCCGTAAGAGGCCAGAATACGTTCAGCTTCGGCCTTGATGACGGCGGGGGAGGTGGCCATCGCCGCCGGATCCATATTGCCTTGTAGTGCCACTTTGTCACCAACTTGGGCGCGGGCTACGCCGATATCAATGGTCCAGTCCACGCTTAATGCGTCACAGCCGGTGGCTGCCAGCTCTTTCAGCCAGAGTCCGCCGCCCGTGGTGAACAGGGTGACCGGAATTATTTCGCCATCTTTGTCACGCGTCAGTTGGTCAACGATTCGTTGCATGTAGGCGAGCGAAAATTCCAGGTAATGAGCTGTGCTGAGTGCGCCGCCCCAGCTGTCAAAAATCATCACTGCCTGTGCGCCTGCCGCAATTTGTGCATTGAGATAAGCGGCGACGGAATCGGCCAGAACCGACATCAGCTGATGGGCGGCTTTAGGGTCTTCGAACAGTAGGGCTTTAGTTTTGGAGAAGGTTTTGCTGCTGCCGCCTTCGACCATGTAGGTGGCCAGTGTCCACGGGCTGCCGGAGAAGCCGATCAAAGGCACTTCGCCGTTCAGCTCTTTCCGGATCAAGCTGACCGCATCGATGACATAGGATAGTTCATCATGCGGATCCAAGGTGGCCAGTTTGGCAATATCAGCGGCGTTTTGCAGAGTGCGCTTGAATTTGGGACCTTCGCCCGTTTCGAAATAGAGTCCCAGTCCCATGGCATCAGGGATAGTCAGAATATCCGAAAACAGGATGGCCGCATCCAGATCAAAGCGGCGCAGTGGCTGCATGGTGACTTCACAGGCCAGTTCGGGTGATCGGCATAGACTCATAAAGTCGCCCGCCTGTTCGCGAACGGCGCGGTATTCAGGCAGGTAACGTCCGGCTTGGCGCATAATCCAGATGGGTGTGCGGTCAACCGGTTGCCTCAGTAAGGCGCGGATCAATCGGTCGTTTTTCAGAGAGGGGTGGCTGGCTGACATAGTTAAGTAGAGAGAGTTGTTTTTATTTTTTCGCTAATGACGCTCATATCACCGCGACCGATGACCTGGGGTCTGACGATGCCCATAACCTTGCCCATATCCTTGATGGATGCGGCGCCGGTTTGGCTGATGGCCTCTTTTACGATGGCGTCAATTTCATCGTCACTGAGTGGCTGCGGCAGAAAGGCCTGAATAACCTCGATTTCAGCGCGTTCAATACTGGCCAAATCACCGCGTCCCGCCTGATCGAACATGCTGATAGACTCACGTCGCTGTTTCAGCATCTTGTCCAGAATGCCTGTGATCCGGGTATCGTCCAGTTCAACCCGTTCATCCACCTCTACCTGCTTAAGTGCAGACATGATCAGACGAATGACGGCAAGACGTTGCTTGTCGCCGGCCTTCATCGCCGCCTTCATCGCATCCTGTAGGTTGTTTTTCAGGGCGCTACTCATGGCGTGCGGTTTCCGGTATTAACGTCGACGTTGGTGAGGCGAACGTGCGAAGGTGCTACGTTCTTTAGATAGCTTTTTCAGGTGGCGCTTCACTGCAGCAGCAGCTTTACGCTTGCGTTCAGTAGTGGGTTTTTCGTAAGCTTCGCGGGCACGAACATCGGTCAAAACACCTGCTTTTTCACAGGCGCGCTTGAAGCGGCGCAGGGCAACGTCGAACGGCTCGTTTTCTTTAACTCGTATTGCTGGCATAGTTTCTCTCAAAAAATATACATAAAAAATCCGCATGCAACTGCGGGAAACGACGTAGTATATCGCATAATAACTGAATCCAAAAGCCTAAGATTATTACTTAAGAGGATAAAACAGCATTAAATGATTGTTCTGGGAATTGAAAGCTCCTGTGACGAGACCGGGGTAGCGCTTTTTGATAGCGAAAAAGGCCTGCTGGCTCACGTGCTGCACAGTCAGGTCGAGCTGCATGCCGAGTATGGCGGCGTCGTGCCCGAACTGGCTTCGCGCGATCATATTCGCTATTTGGTGCCGTTGATGGAGCAGGTTCTGCAGCAGGCGGGCATCACCCGGAGTGAAATAGAGGGGGTGGCTTATACCGCAGGGCCGGGCCTGATTGGCGCGCTCATGTCAGGGGCCTGCGTGGGGCGCAGTCTGGCCTGGGCGCTGGGTGTGCCTGCGCAGGAGGTGCACCATATGGAAGGGCATTTGCTGGCTCCTATGCTGGAGGAAAATCCGCCGCAATTTCCCTTTGTGGCGCTGCTGGTTTCCGGCGGGCACACGCTGCTGGCCTACGTCACCGGTGTTGGCCAGTACGAAATACTGGGGCAAAGTCTGGATGATGCCGCCGGTGAAGCCTTCGATAAAACCGCCAAGATGCTGGGGCTCAGTTACCCGGGCGGCCCCATTCTGGCGAAACTGGCCGAACAGGGCAGGGCTGGTGCGTATAAATTTCCGCGCCCGATGACTGATCGCCCCGGGCTGGATTTCAGTTTCAGTGGTCTGAAAACCTTTGCCCTGAATACCTGGCATGATCTCCAGGCGGAATCTGAAGGGCAGTGCGAAAAATTGACGCAGGGCCGCGCTGATGTGGCTCGCGCTTTCGAAGAGGCGGTGGTGGATACGCTGTCGATCAAATGCCGGCGCGCGCTCAGGCAGACCCACTGCAAAACGCTGGTCATCGCCGGGGGCGTGGGCGCCAATCAACATTTGCGCCAGCAATTAGCTGCCATGGTGAAGAAGGAGGGGGGCGAGCTCTATTATCCGCGCACCGAGTTCTGCACCGATAATGGCGCCATGATCGCTTATGTGGGCTGTCTGCGTTTGATGGCGGGCGAGAGTAAAGCGCTGAGCATTGATGCCAGGGCGCGCTGGCCGATGGATGAGCTGCCGGCTATTCGGGCTTAGGCTTGTCAGTGCCAATAGGCTTTTCTGTGCCCTGAATCATGTTCTTGATGTTGCTACGATGTCGCCAGAACAGCAGGAGCGCCATAAAAGCGGTCGCTGTGGTCAATGTCACCGAAGCGTCGAAATACCAGGTGATAAAAGGAGAGCAGAGTGCCGAAACCAGTGCCGACAGCGCAGATATCCTGAACAGCAACGCCATTAGACCCCACACCGTCAGTGCCGCCAGACCGATCATCCAGTTAATCCCCAGCAGAACGCCGTAAAAAGTGGCGACGCCCTTGCCGCCCCTGAAGCGATAATAAAGCGGATAAAGATGCCCTAAAAAGGCCGAGCTGCCAGTGATCGCCAGTGTCAGCGCGTCGCCGTGCAGTTGCTGTACTGCCAGAACCGGCAGTAGCCCCTTCAACATATCGCCCAGCAGGGTGATAATGGCCGCCTTTTTTCCCCCGGTGCGTAACACGTTGGTGGCCCCGGGATTATTGGAGCCGACCTGGCGCGGATCTTCCAGCCCCATGAGCTTGCAGATGATGATGGCGGTGGAAATCGAACCCAGCAGATAGGCGATCAGAGCATAGGCAAAATAGGCAGGTTCAAAACTCATGATAGAAGAAAACGTATAATGTCTCGAAAAAGGGTTAGGTTATTGAAAACAGTATGCAAGCTTACATCAGGTCATCGCTAAATGCCGCCAAAAGATAAGGTAAAAATCACCTGTGTATTTGTGCACGGCTGGGCCATGAACAGTGCCGTCTGGGAAGCCTGTTTCGATCGACTGCCCGAGTGGATAGAGGTAGTTCAGGTCGACTTGCCCGGGCACGGCACCATGGCCGAGGTGAAAGCCGACAGCCTCAATGACTATGTGCAGGCGCTGGCTGCCGTGGTGACACGGCCGGCCATCTGGGTCGGCTGGTCGATGGGCGGGCTGGCTGTGCTGCGCCTGGCCAGAGATTACCCCGAACGCGTCGCCGGTCTGTTCATGGTCGCCAGCAATCCCTGTTTTGTGCGCCAGCCCGATTGGCCGTGCGCCGTTGAAGCTGGAACTTTCCAGCTGTTTGCCGACGCCCTCGCCGACAATGTGGACGCGACCATTAAACGGTTTCTGGCTCTGCAGGTGAAAGGCTCGGGAGAGGCCATGAGCACGGTTCGTGAATTGCAGCAATCCTTGCGCCAGCGTGGTCAGGCTTCTCCCGAAGCGCTGATGTTCGGGCTGGAGATACTGGCAACGACCGACCTACGCAGTGAGCTGCCTTATTTGAATTGCCCGATCACATGGTTACTGGGTGGGCGTGATGCGCTCGTGCCGGTGTCGCTGGCCGGGGTATTAAAAATACTGCAACCGAAGATAGAAACCATCATAGAAAAAGAGGCGGCGCACGCCCCGTTTATTTCACACCCCGAAAACTTTGTCGGGGCTTTAATTGATTTTGCCGAGACCTTGCGATGACCCGAACATTTGACCCGCAGCGAATACGTAACGCCTTTGATAAAGCCGCAGAGAGTTATGATCAAGCGGCGGTATTGCAAAAAGAGGTCTGTAAACGGCTGCTTGAAAAGCTGGAGGTGGTTCGCCTCTCGCCACAATGGATACTGGATGCAGGCAGCGGTACCGGCGAAGCGGTGAAGCCGCTGCAAAAAAAATATAAAAAAGCTGAAGTCGTGGTGCTCGACCTGTCTGAACACATGTTGGAAAAAGCAGCCGGGCAGGGTGCACTGTTTAGAAAGCCGCATCAGGTCTGCGCCAACATTGAATCGCTGCCCTTTGCCGACAACAGTTTTGATCTGCTGTTTTCAAGTCTGGCGATGCAGTGGTGTAACGATCTGGGCGCGACGCTGGTTGAGTTCAAGCGCGTGTTAAAACCGGGAGCGCTGCTACAGTTCGCAACTTTCGGCCCCGATACCTTAAAAGAGTTGCGCACCAGCTGGCAGCAGGTAGATGGCGCGGTGCACGTCAACAACTTCATCGATATGCACGATATTGGTGATGGTCTGTTACAGGCGGGTTTTGCCGAACCGGTGATGGAATCGGAAATCATTACGGTGAATTATCAGGAGGTCGATACCCTGATGCAGGATCTGCGCGACATCGGCGCAAACGTCACCGCCAGTGGTCATCGTCAGGGTTTACTGACACGCAACATGCTGAAGCAGTTGCGCGAGGCTTATGAAGTTTATCGACAGCAAGATGTGTTGCCGGCCAGTTACGAGGTTGTTTACGGCCATGCCTGGGTGGCACCGGCAGAATCCAAAACAGAAAGCGGGGATATCATGGTTATGTTTACGGGCTGATTAAGGTATCAGTTTGAATTTAGGGATATGGTTTTAAGCATTGGTAGAACAAAAAACTTGTTTGCCACAAAGACACTGAGAAAAATCATCGTTAATGTGTTTTAAAAATAAGTTTTTCTCAGTGTCTTTGTGGTGAATGTTTTTATTTAATGTCTGTCGTAGACAGAGCAGTACGCCAACAGCACGCCACATAAAAAAGCCCGGCTATCAATGCCGGGCTTTTTTATGGCGTACGATTAAGTTTAAGTACTTAAGCGGTTATCGCGACGCGCAGTTTCTTGATGGCGTTCTGCTCGATCTGGCGAATGCGTTCCGCCGAGACCTGATGCTCATCAGCCAGTTCGTGCAGGGTGGTCTTGTCATCACTCAGCCAGCGACGCTGGATAATGTCACGGCTACGATCATCCAGCTGTTGCAACGAGTTGGTCATCAGTTGCAGATGCTGCGACTGGCTGTCATCCGCTTCCACTTGACGGGCCGGGTCGGCAAGCTGGTCGGTGAGGTAGGCCGAAGGTGAAAACGCCTGTTCATCGTCATCATCATTGGGCGCATCAAAGGCTAGATCATAATTACTCAGACGCGATTCCATTTCCAGCACGGTTTCCGGTTTGACGCCCAGCGTACTGGCGACATCCTGAACCTCCTCATGGCTGAACCAGCCCAGACGTTTCTTGTTGCTGCGCAGTTTGAAAAACAGCTTGCGCTGGGATTTGGTGGTGGCGACTTTCACGATCTTCCAGTTGCGAATAACAAACTCGTGGATTTCGGCCTTGATCCAGTGAACCGCGTAGGAAATCAGGCGCACATTATGATCGGGTGAAAAATGCTTGACCGCTTTCATCAGGCCGATATTGCCTTCCTGAATAAGATCATTGAGTTGCAGGCCGTAACCCATGTAGCCGCGGGCGATTTTTACCACAAAGCGCAAATTGGCCATGACCAGCTGCTGAGCCGCCTCAACGCCACCGCGTTCATGCAGTTCCAGGGCGAGGGCGCGCTCTTCCTCGGCACTGAGAACAGCAATGCTGTTAACTCGGCGTATATAGGTGTCCAGATTGTTAACGCTAACCGGATAGTGATGGTTAGCGGGAATCAATGCAGCGTTCATAAATTAGCCTCCACGTTTCAATGCCAAGGATATTAGCAGTCGAATTGTCAGAGTGCCAATTTTAGCTAAAGTTCCTGAGTAAATATCTACGAAATTTCGGAGGGATTGAACCCGACAGGCTCCTAACTGGGCTCAATTTCATCCAGATGGCGGCCCACCGCCAGCCAGGAGCCGAGCAGGCCCAGGCCGCAGCTGATCATGATGAGGTTGATGGTGTCACCCGAATCGAGGCCGCTGAGCTGGAAATCGCTGTGATAGAGCAGGGCCAGTTTTTCCACCGGCGCAGCCAGCATATAAAGTGAGAGGGTGGTGAGCAGCCACGCCAGCAGGCCGCCGCTGAGGCCGTACCAGAAGCCGGTGTAGAGAAAAGGCCGGCGGATAAAGGCATTGGAGGCACCGATGAGCTTGGAGACCTCGATTTCAGCGCGGCGGTTCTGGATGTCCAGGCGAATGGTATTGCCGACGATGAGCAGCACCGCCAGCCCCAGCAGGCCGCCGATGGCCCAGATGACGCGATGCGCGATTTCCAGCAGGGCATACAGGCGTTTCACCCACTGCATGTCGAGCTGCGCGAGTTCCACCAGTTTCTCGCTTTCCAGCTCATGGAGCAGCTGGTCAATGCGGTCGGGGCGATTGGGATCGATGATGGGCTGAATCACCAGCACAATGGGCAGCGGATTGCTTTCCAGAAACTCCAGGGCATCGCCAAAGCCGGAGAGCTGCTTGAACTGTTCCAGACCCTGATCTTTTGAAATAAGGCTGACCTGTTCGATCTCATTGTGCAGTTGCAGGCGGCCGAGCAGGGTCCGGGCCTGTTTTTCGTCAGCTTCGGTGTGCAGAAACAGTGAGATTTTGGTCGAACTGTCCCAGCCCGCACTCAGGCCGCTGATGTTGTTGAGCGCCAGGTACAGCCCGGCGGGCAGGGTCAGGGCGATGGCGATCACCGCCATGGTCATCAGCGTGGAGAGCGGCTGGCGGGTCAGCCGCCCGAGACTGCCCAGCAGCACCCTGAGATGGTGGATAAAATAGGTGATCAGCAGGGTGTTGGTCTGGGGGCCTTTGCGCATAATCAGGCGGCTCCGGCGTCGTCGTCACGGGGGCTGATTTCATCGTCAAACACCCGCCCCTGTTTCAGGCTGAGTGCGCGCGCGCCCAGCTGCTGGATTAGATCGAGGTCGTGGCTGGCGATGAGTACGCTGGTGCCGACCTGGTTGAAGCGGGCAAACAGCTCCATGATCTCCAGCGAAAGTTCGGGGTCAAGGTTGCCGGTGGGCTCGTCGGCCAGCAGTAAGGCCGGTTTGTGGACGATGGCGCGGGCGATGCCGACGCGCTGCTGTTCACCGCCCGAGAGAGTAATGGGGTCGGATTTCGCCTTGCTGAGCAGGCCCACCTGATCCAGCGCCGCGCGGGTGCGGCTCTGGATTTCGCGGTGACGATAGCCCTGAATCACCAGCGGCATGGCGACATTGTCAAAAACCGTGCGGTCGTAGAGCAGGTGGTGATTCTGGAAAATAATGCCGATATTGCGGCGCACGTAGGGCACATGACGATTGCTGATATGGCTGAGATTGGCCCCGTCCAGAATGATCTGGCCACGGCTGGGGCGTTCGATCAGCGCGATCAGCTTGAGCAGAGTGCTTTTGCCGGCACCGGAGTGGCCGGTGAGGTAGCCGATTTTGCCCCGGGGCAGGCGAAAGCTGACCTGGCTGAGCGCTTCGAAGCCGCCCGGGTAGCGCTTGCTGACATTATCAAAATGAATCATGCGTGTATCTCGTAGTCTTTTTCCCGTCGACCTTAATTCTATTGTTTGAGAATAGCATCAACAAACGTTCTGGCGTGGAAGGCGCGCAAATCTTCGATACCCTCGCCCACGCCGATAAAGCGAATCGGCAGTTTAAGTTTGTTGGCGATAGCGAAAAGAATGCCGCCTTTGGCTGTGCCATCAAGCTTGGTGACGGCGAGTCCGCTGAGCGCCAGCACCTCGTTGAACTGCTGCGCCTGTTGCAGCCCATTCTGACCAAAACCGGCATCCATGACCAGCAGGGTCTCGTGGGGTGCTGACTCATCCAGCTTGCCCATGACGCGTTTGATTTTTTTCAGTTCATCCATCAGGTTGCTCTGGGTGTGCAGACGCCCGGCGGTGTCGGCGATCACCACGTCGATATTTTTTGAACTTGCTGAGGCAACGGCGTCAAAGATGACAGAAGCGGGGTCGGCTCCGGTGCCTTGGGCGATCACCGGCACATGGTTGCGGCTGCCCCACTCCTTGAGTTGTTCGACAGCTGCGGCGCGGAAGGTGTCGCCCGCAGCCAGCAGCACCGATTTGCCCTGTTGCTGAAAATGGTGGGCGAGCTTGCCGATGCTGGTGGTTTTGCCCGCGCCGTTGATGCCGACCACAAGAATGACGTAAGGTTTATGCTGAGAGTCGATCGCCAGCGGCTGCTCACAGGGTTCGAGCAGGCGGGTCATGATATCGGCCAGTGCCAGCCGCAGGGCTTTGGCATTGCCCAGCGCCTTGCGGCTGATCTGCGCTTGCAGGGTGTCGATAATCTCGGTGGTGGCCTCCATACCGACGTCGGCGCTGAGCAGGGTGGTTTCGAGCTCGTCCAGCATGTCGCGGTCGAGCTCCTTTTTGCCGAGCAGAAAATCGGCCAGACCATCGCCGAAGCCGCGACGGGTTTTGGCCAGCTTTTCCATCAGCTCGGCCGATTCGGCATCATCAGTGCGGGCAGGCTCAACGACCGGAGCGGGTGTCTGCACAACGGCGGCGGTGTCGACCGA
>JAQICG010000102.1 GCA_027858635.1 Gammaproteobacteria bacterium
CACCTACGAGCTGCACCCTCAGGGTGTGCTCAGCGCCTATCACGACAACTCGGCGGTGATGGCCTCGCACACCGCGCCGCGTTTTATGGTCGATGCCGGAAGCAAGCAGTACGGTTATAAAAACGAGCACATCGCCATTTTGATGAAGGTGGAGACCCATAACCATCCCACCGCCATTTCGCCGTTCCCCGGCGCGGCCACTGGCGCGGGCGGGGAGATTCGAGACGAGGGCGCGACCGGTCGCGGTTCCAAACCCAAGGTCGGCCTGAGCGGTTTTTCGGTGTCGAATCTGAAAATTCCGGGCTTTGCCCAACCCTGGGAAACCGATAACGGTAAACCTAATCGTATCGTTTCGGCGCTGGATATCATGCTGGAAGGCCCGATTGGTTCGGCGGCGTTTAATAACGAGTTTGGCCGGCCCAATATCGCCGGTTATTTCCGCACCTTCGAGGAAAAAGTGCCCGGCGCTGAAGGCGATGAGATACGCGGTTACCACAAGCCGATTATGCTGGCGGGCGGTTACGGCAACATTCGTGAGCAGCACTTGGAAAAATTATCGCTGCCGGTGGGCACGCCGATTGTGGTGCTCGGCGGCCCGGCGATGCTGATCGGCCTCGGTGGCGGCGCGGCTTCTTCCATGGCCAGCGGCACCAGCGCGGAGAATCTCGATTTCGCCTCGGTGCAGCGCGGCAATCCTGAAATGGAACGCCGTTGTCAGGAGGTGATCGACAGCTGCTGGATGCAGGGCGATAACAATCCGATTCTGTCCATTCATGATGTCGGTGCCGGTGGTCTGTCCAACGCCTTGCCGGAGCTGGTTCATGATGGCGGTCGCGGTGCCGAATTCGAACTGCGTGAAATTCACAATGACGAGCCGGGCATGACGCCGATGCAGATCTGGTGCAATGAATCGCAGGAGCGTTATACCATCGCCATCGATCCCGCCAAGCTCGATGATTTCATCGCCTTGTGTGAGCGTGAGCGTTGCCCTTATGCGGTGCTTGGCAAGACCACTGAAGCACTGGATTTACGCGTGCACGACAATCATTTTGACAACTATCCGGTGGACATGCCGCTGGATGTGTTGCTCGGCAAACCGCCCAAAATGCTGCGCGATGTCAAAACCGTGCGCATCAATCAAAAAGCCTTCGAGACCCGCAACATTGATATCAGCGAAGCGGCGTTAAATGTGCTGCGCCTGCCTTCAGTGGCCGGCAAATCGTTTCTGATCACCATCGGTGACCGCAGCATTACCGGCATGGTCCCGCGAGACCAGATGGTCGGCCCGTGGCAGGTGCCGGTGGCCGACGTGGCGGTGACGATTTCTTCGTTTGAAGATTATGTCGGCGAAGCCATGGCCATGGGCGAGCGCACACCGGTCGCGCTGCTGGATGCACCGGCTTCCGGTCGCATGGCGATTGCCGAAGCTATTACCAACATCATGGCTGCGCCGATCGAAAATCTTTCCGACATCAAACTT
Source organism: Gammaproteobacteria bacterium (assembly GCA_027858635.1). Classification (GTDB taxonomy): domain Bacteria; phylum Pseudomonadota; class Gammaproteobacteria; order SZUA-229; family SZUA-229; genus LH-M37. The sequence continues at coordinate 1,481 of JAQICG010000102.1, forward strand.
TCCGCCAACTGGATGGCCCCGGCCGGGCATCCCGGTGAAGACGCGCGTCTCTACGAAACCGTGAAAACCGTGGGCATGGATATCTGTCCCAAACTGGGTTTAACCATTCCGGTCGGCAAGGATTCCATGTCGATGAAAACCGTCTGGGAAGAGGCGGGCGAGCAGCGCGCTGTCACTGCGCCGCTGTCGTTAATCATTACCGCATTTGCTACCGTGCCCGATGTGCGCAAAACCTTAACGCCGCAGCTGGTCACTGACGCCGGTGACAGTGAGCTGATCCTGATCGATCTGGGTAACGGCAAAAACCGTCTGGGCGCTTCCGCGCTGGCGCAAACCTGTAAACAGATTGGCGATGTACCGCCCGATCTCGACGACACTGCACAGTTCAAAATGTTCTTCGCGGTGATTCAACGGCTGAATGATGAAGATAAATTACTGGCCTGGCACGACCGCTCTGACGGCGGCCTGCTGGCCTGCCTGTCTGAAATGGCGTTCGCCGGTCATTGCGGGCTGGAGATTAAACTTGATGCGTTGGCCGAGGATAATGTTGCAACCCTGTTCAACGAAGAGCTCGGTGGTGTGATTCAGGTCACCAGTGAAAACCTTACTGAAGTGGAAGCGCAGCTGGAAAGCTACGGATTGAAAGCATGCAGCCATCGCATCGGTACGATTTCCAACGACGAACGCATTCGTTTCAGCCGCAATGGTGAAAGCGTGTTTGCATCCGATTTAATCACCCTGCAAAAAGCCTGGAGTGAAACCAGTTACCGCATTCAGTCGATTCGCGACAATTCCGATTGCGCGCAGCAGGAATTTGACGGCATCCGCCTCGACGATACCGGCATCAATGTCGCGCTCACGTTTGATCCGAATGAGAATGTCTCTGCACCGATGATCAACAGTGGCGCACGGCCGAAAATTGCAGTCCTGCGCGAGCAGGGCGTCAACGGCCAGCTGGAAATGGCTGCGGCTTTCGACCGCGCCGGTTTCACCGCGGTCGATGTACACATGAGCGATATCATCAAGGGCAATCTGAATCTGGATGAATTCCGCGGTCTCGCGGCCTGCGGTGGTTTTTCCTACGGCGACGTGCTCGGTGCCGGTGAAGGCTGGGCCAAAACCATTCTGTTCAATGCTCGCGCTCGCGATGTCTTCAGCGACTATTTCAATCGTGAAGACACTTTCAGTCTGGGCGTGTGCAATGGCTGTCAGGTGATG
>JAQICG010000237.1 GCA_027858635.1 Gammaproteobacteria bacterium
GTCTGCAGGCGGTCTGTGATGAGGTAGACCGGGCTGATCTCAAGTTTCCGTCCTTTATCTCGGGAATGCCCAGCGTACTTAAACGCAGCAAAAGTATTTTTGCCACTATCAAAAAACAGGACTTACTGTTTCATCATCCTTTTGAATCGTTTGCGCCGGTAATCGACCTGCTACGCCAGGCGGCTAAAGACCCTAATGTCCTCAGTATCAAGCAGACCCTGTATCGTACCGGGCCCGAGTCTGCGATTGTTGACGCGCTGGTGGAAGCGGCGCGCAAGGGCAAGGAGGTCACTGTGGTGGTGGAGTTGCGGGCGCGGTTTGATGAAGAGGCCAATGTGGCGCTGGCAAATCGTTTGCAGGAGGTGGGTGCACATGTGCTGTACGGCATCGTCGGCTACAAAACCCACGCCAAGATGTTATTGATTGTGCGGCGCGAGAACAAAATACTGCGCCATTATGTGCATCTGGGAACCGGTAATTATCATGCTCGCACCGCCCGCGTGTATACCGATTACGGTCTGCTCACCTGCGACAAGATTATCGGCGAAGATGTACATAAAATCTTTAATCAGCTCACCAGTCTGGGCAAAGTGATTAAACTCAACAAGCTGTTGCAGTCTCCGTTTACTCTGTTTGATGGCATGATGAAAATGATTGAGCGCGAAAAAACGAATGCGGAGCATGGCAAACCCGCGCGCATTATCGCCAAGCTCAACTCGATCATCGAGCCGCACATTATTCAGGCCCTTTATCAGGCTTCCCTGGCCGGCGTGGAAATCGATTTGATCGTGCGCGGCGTCTGTGGTCTGCGTCCCGGTGTGCCGGGTATTTCGGAAAATATTCGTGTACGTTCCATTATTGGTCGTTTTCTGGAACACACCCGGGTGTTCTATTTTGAAAACAATGGCACTCCCGAGGTGTTTGCCTCCAGCGCCGACTTGATGGGACGAAATCTGTTCAAACGTGTTGAAACCTGCTTTCTTATCGAAACCAAAAAACATCGTGAGCGGGTCATCCATGACCTGAAACTCTATCTAAAGGACAACACTCAGGCCTGGATACTCCAGCAGGACGGTCGTTATCTGCGCGTCGATCCCAGTGATGACGAACTAATCTCCGCACAGCAGACCTTGCTGAAAGAACTGGCTGAAAGCGTCTAGGAGGCTGTCGTATTGAGGGGGATTGAAACGAGGGAGTGGGAGCAGCGGGCATCAGGAAAAAGTCAGGCTGAAATCAATGTTCTGTAAATAAGCGGCTTCCTGCTTCAGGTCGGCTCGGGTGAGAGGATGAGCCGCGAGCCATTTATCGGGAAACTGAATATCAATAACCCGGTTGCTGACGGTGAGCGTGAATTCAGGCAAAGCCTCGGTGCTGCGACTGCGATGCAGTAACACCGCCAGCCTTAGCAGCAACGTCCAAAAGATAACCGGCTGTACCCGGTCATCGACCAGACGATTGAAATATTCTTTAGAAATTTTACGTCGATGATTGAAAATAAGTGCGGCGAGTACCAGCTGCTCCTGATGAGAGAAACCGGCCAGATCGACATGCTCGGCAATATAGGCACCGTGTTTGTGGTACTGGTTATGGGCGATATCCAGTCCGATCTCGTGTAATGTCGCCCCCCACTCCAGCCATTGCCGCGTCTCTTCCGCTTTGAGTTTCCATTCACCGAGCATCTGCTCGGCGCAGGCAATCGCGGTCTGCGCCACCTGCTGCGCCTGAATTTCATCGACGTGGTAACGCCGTGCCAGATTGGTCACTGCATGGCTGCGTACATCTTCATGACGGGCGCGACCGACCAGGTCATGAATCAGGCCTTCCCGCAGAGCGCTATCCGATACCTGCATATGCTTGATGCCCAGCGCCTTGAAGGTGGCCAACAACACCACCACTCCCCCGATGAAGACCGGTTTGCGTTCAGAGGAAAGCCCCTTGATGTTCAGTTGATCAATATGCCCGACCTCCAGCAAATAATCCCGCAGCTGTTTTAACGATGCGAGAGTAATGCCTTCAGCGCTCCAGCCGGCCTCGTGTACCACGGTACGAATCGAGCGGATGCTACCTGATGCGCCAATGGCTCTTTCCCCTCCGCGTTTACGAAAGGAGGCTTCCACCGGCTCCAGCTCAACCCGGGCAGCAATTTCGGCGCGTTTCATTGACTTCCGGGTAATGCTGCCATCGGCAAAAAAGCGCCGGGTGAAAGAGACGCATCCCATGTAAAGACTTTGCAGATACTCGGGAGTAAAGCCGGTGCCAATAATCAGTTCAGTACTACCGCCACCGATGTCCATCACCAGACGACGCTGCTCATCGGTGCTGATACCATGCGCCACACCCAGATAAATCAGACGCGCCTCTTCCACGCCGGAAATAATTTCAATAGGATGCCCCAGTGCCTGAGATGCCTTGACGATAAACGCATCGTTATTTTTTGCACTGCGCAAGGTGTTGGTACCCACTATCCGGACATTGTCGGCAGACAGATTGCTCAGGCGTTGACCGAAACGTTGTAGACAGGCCAGCGCACGTTCCTGTGTCTCTAACTCGAGATTGCCCTTTTTATCCAGACCGGCACCCAGCCGTACCATTTCACGAAGGCGATCTTCGACCAGCAATTCTCCCGCCTGGTAGCGACAGACAATCATGTGAAAACTGTTAGAGCCAAGATCAATAGCCGCTAAGGTAGTTGTGTCATTGCCTGATGAATTAATGGTTGTTTCCATCGGTAGTGTAATAAACCTGCGTTAGCGATAAGGCTGAATGTTAAACAGTATAAACTTTTGCTGCGGGCTATGGCCACATAAAATAAATCGGGCGGTTTGCTCGATAGCTCTATTTATCATCATCCCGGCCATCACGTAAAAAGGCCACATCCTGTGGCCCCCTTAATGTGTAACGACGATAGTGGCATTGCGGATTAGTTTATAGCGTTGAACTCACGAAATTTAGCGATCATGGCCGTCAGTTTCCCCTATTAAATTCACTATATGACAGATTTATAACAGAAAACAGTCGTTTCCATCAGGACAGCCACTCATTCGAATGAAGAACTGATTTTATTATCATTTTATCAGCAGTCAGTAGCGCGGGTTTAAGTCAGAACTAATACATGTAGAGTCAGTATATTTTTTATTATGTATATCACTGTCTACAATAACTTTGTGATTAAAGTCACATATCATTGCCATTGTATTTTATTTTAACGGCGCCCTTTATTACTTTTGCTTACATCTTCAAAATTTACTTTCAGGGTGTTGCCTTCAAACGATTTTCCATCCAGACCGGCAATCGCAGCGCGTGCTTCATGGCCTTCCATTTCGATAAACCCAAAACCTTTGCAGGTGCCTGAAAAAAGATCTTTCACCAACTTGTACGAATGCACCTTACCAAACTGTTCAAATAATTCCAGAAACGACTCCTCAGTAGTACTGGCCGGCAAACCGCCAACAAATAATTTTTTCAACTTGAAACTCCTCTTGTCTTAAAAAAAATAAACCCCGCAATTGAAACGGGGTTTATTAATGACATAAATAACCAGTACAATCAAGTCTGCACATTTACTGCCTGCGGGCCTTTAGGTCCGTCTTCTACTTCAAAGTTTACTTGCTGGCCATCCGCAAGAGTACGAAAGCCTTCACTCGCGATAGCAGAAAAGTGAACAAAAACATCTTTAGTACCATCAGCGGGGGTAATAAATCCGAAACCTTTAGATTCATTGAACCATTTAACTGTTCCTGTAGTCATAATCTTTCTTCTCACATTTAAAAATTTAAAAATCTAGTTCGCGCTACAAATATTACATGGCCATTAACAGAAAGAACACTGACAAAAACCAGAAGAATATGTAGACACCTGTAGTGTAACCGTTTTGCTGTCGAAAACCCCCACACTTTATTTGATATAGGAGCTGGTAAAAAACCGCTACTTTTATGCTCAAAAACATATTCGAATTGCGCCATTATTAGCGCTTCACGCATGACTTGTCCTTTTTAACAAAATATCAGGTATAATACCTGCTCAAATCCGGTGCTCTTTGGTCTGCACCTCTTTTCACCGCGGTAATCTTTCCAGATTCACCCCGAAACAAAATATGTTTCCGCCTAGACCATCCCGAATCATATGAATTGGGTGGGCTGATCCCAGAGAAAATTAAAATATGTCATTTGAATCCCTCGGCCTTAGAGCCGAATTACTCCGTGCTGTATCCGAAAAAGGCTATACCACTCCCACACCCATACAACAGCAAGCCATCCCTCTCATCCTTGAAGGACGGGACATTATGGGCGGCGCGCAAACCGGTACCGGCAAGACCGCCGGTTTCACCCTGCCATTGTTACAACGCTTGATGGCATCCACCAAGCCTGAGAATAACCGACGAAATGTTCGCGCATTGGTGCTGACGCCCACGCGTGAGCTGGCGGCACAGGTTGAAGAAAGTGTTGATGTGTACGGTAAATACCTGCCGCTAAAATCGACCGTAGTTTTTGGCGGCGTGAAAATCAACCCGCAAATACAGAAGCTGCGCAGCGGCGTAGATATTCTGGTGGCCACCCCCGGTCGCCTGCTGGATCACGTCGGTCAAAAAACCGTTGACCTTTCGAATGTAGAGATTCTAGTGCTCGACGAAGCCGACCGCATGCTCGACATGGGTTTTGTGCGTGATATCCGCAAACTGCTGGCGCTGCTGCCCAAACAGAAACAGACATTGCTGTTCTCAGCGACATTGTCCGATGAAATTAAAAAGCTTTCCAATGAGCTGCTGAAAGCACCGGCGCTGGTGGAAGTAGCACAACGCAACACCACCGCAGAACG
>JAQICG010000041.1 GCA_027858635.1 Gammaproteobacteria bacterium
GTGAATATCGATGAGCTACTGGTCTCGCAGCCCGATACCGGTGAACAGGCTCTGGAAATTACTGACATGCTGGTGCGCTCCAGTGCGGTCGATGTTGTGGTCATCGACTCGGTGGCGGCGCTGACCCCGAAGGCGGAAATCGAAGGCGATATGGGCGATTCCCACATGGGTCTGCAGGCGCGTCTGATGTCGCAGGCGCTGCGTAAATTGACCGCTAATATCAAGCGTTCCAATACCCTGGTGATCTTTATTAACCAGATTCGTATGAAGATCGGCGTCATGTTCGGCAGTCCTGAAACTACCACCGGTGGTAACGCGCTGAACTTATACTCCTCGGTGCGTCTGGATATCCGCCGCACCGGTGCCATCAAGAAAGGTGACGAAGTGGTGGGCAACGAAACCAAGGTGAAAGTGGTTAAGAACAAGGTTGCGCCGCCATTCAAGATCGTGAATTTTGAGATTCTGTACGGTGAAGGTATTTCGCACGAAGGTGAGCTGATCGCCATGGGTGTGGATAATAACCTCATCGACAAAGCTGGTGCCTGGTACAGCTACAACGGCGAACGCATTGGCCAGGGCAAGGAGAAAGTACGCGACTTCCTCAAGAGTAATCCTGAGATAGCCAATGACATCGAAACCAAGCTGCGCGAAATGCTACTGCCCAAGCCCAAATCGAGAGCCGAGCAAAACGAGCCGGCCGATGCTGCTGTTATTGATGAGTCGGTTTCTGAAGAGGTTTAACCGCTTCGGGTAGTTTCTGGCGTGGCCTCCAGTGCGAAACATGTTGCGGTCAGGCTGCTCGCCCGGCGCGAGCATTCGGCGGAAGAGATATGTCAGAAGCTGGCAAAGCGTGAATTCGAGGCCGATGAGATTGCCATTGCGCTGATCGAGTTGCAACGCGGTGGCTGGCAGTCGGATGAACGCTTCGCTGATGCCTATATTCGCAGCCGCAGGTTGAAAGGATTCGGTCCGGTGCGCATCGCCGCCGAACTCAGAGAGCGGGGCGTCGCTGAAGAGGTTACGCAGCGTTACCTGTCCGAAGATGATGATATCTGGTGGCAAACCATCGAGCAGGAATACCGCAAAAAATACCGTGGAAGCCGTTTTGATGATTATCGGGAGAAGGCTCGGCGTATGCGTTTTCTACAGCATCGGGGCTTTTCTCTTGCGCAGATTAACGCCGTCGTTAAAAACAAATGAAGACAGAAGATAGAATATAAACAACAACATAAAAAATATATTTAAAGTAATTTATCCTATGACATCCAGCGCAGAACTCCGTCAGCAATTTCTCGATTTTTTCAAAAACAAGGGTCACGAAGTAGTGTCCAGCAGTTCGCTGGTGCCGGGTAATGATCCCACGCTACTGTTCACCAATGCCGGCATGGTGCAGTTCAAGGATGTCTTTCTGGGGCGCGACAAACGCCCCTACGCACGTGCCACCAGCAGCCAGCGCTGTGTGCGTGCTGGCGGCAAGCACAATGACCTGGAGAACGTCGGTTATACCGCGCGTCACCATACCTTTTTCGAGATGCTGGGCAACTTCAGTTTCGGCGATTATTTCAAGCGCGACGCCATCGCCTTCGCCTGGGAGTTTCTGACCGAGACGGGCGGTCTGCCCGCAGAGCGCCTGTGGTTGACGGTGTATGAGGAGGATGACGAAGCCGCCGATATCTGGCTGGAAGAGATGGGTGTGAGTCCGGATCGCTTCAGTCGCATCGGTGACAAGAAAGGCGGCAAGCAGTACGAGAGTGATAATTTCTGGTCGATGGGCGACACCGGCCCGTGTGGCCCGTGCACCGAGATATTTTACGATCACGGCGCAGACATCGCCGGTGGCCCGCCGGGCACGCCGGAAGAGGACGGTGATCGTTATATCGAGATCTGGAATCTGGTGTTCATGCAGTACAACCGCAGCAGTGACGGAGAGCTGCACAATCTGCCTGCGCCTTCTGTGGATACCGGCATGGGGCTGGAGCGTCTGGCGGCCATTCTTCAGGGCGTGCACAACAATTACGATATCGACCTGTTTAAGTATCTTATCAAGGCGGCGGCAAAAGCCACCGGCACTGATGATCTGAGCAGCAAGTCGCTGCGGGTGATCGCCGACCATATCCGCTCCTGCGCGTTTCTGATTGTCGACGGGGTGCTTCCCTCCAATGAAGGCCGGGGTTATGTGCTGCGCCGTATCATTCGCCGCGCTGCGCGTCATGGTCACAAGCTGGGCATGAGCGACAGATTCTTTTATCAGCTGGTTGCGCCGCTGGTGGAGCAGATGGGCGAGGCCTATCCCGACTTGGCGGAGGCTCAGGCCAATGTCGAGCGCGTGCTCAAACTGGAAGAGGAGCGCTTTGCGGAGACACTGGATCAGGGCATGCGCATTCTGGAAGAAGCGATCAGCCGACTGGAGGGTAAGACCATTCCCGGTGAGACTGCATTCAAGCTGTATGACACCTACGGTTTCCCCATTGACCTGACCGCAGACAGCGCGCGTGAACGCGATCTGGCGGTCGACCACGCCGGCTTTGAGATAGCGATGGATGCACAGCGCGATCGTGCGCGCACTGCCAGCCAGTTTGGCGCGGACTACAATCGCGACGTTGAAGCGGCCACGGAGACCGCTTTCACCGGTTATGATCAGGTTAGTAACCCCTGTAATATCAAAGAGATATTCGTCAATTCTAACTCTGTTTCTACGCTTCAGGCCGGGCAGAAAGCGATCATCGTGCTCGATGAAACCCCGTTCTATGCCGAGGCAGGTGGGCAGGTGGGCGATGTCGGCGTGCTCTCCACCGATTCGGCCAGCTTCGCCGTGCACGACACCCAGAAGCAGGGCCAGAGCGTGCTTCACATCGGCGAGCTCGAAGCTGGCACGCTGGCTGTTGGCGAGGTGGTGCTGGCGGCGATTGATCAGGATAATCGCGACGCGATTCGGCGCAATCATTCCGCTACCCATCTGCTGCACGCTGCGCTACGCGAAGTGCTGGGCGAGCATGTGCAGCAGAAAGGCTCGCTGGTTAATGCCGAGCGTCTACGTTTCGATTTCTCGCATTTCGAACCCATCAAAGTCGATGAGCTACGACGCATCGAGCGACGGGTGAATGAATTTGTTCGCCAGAACTCGCCGGCGGCGATGCAGGAGATGAGCATCGAAGAAGCGAAAAAATCCGGTGCCATGGCCCTGTTTGGCGAGAAGTATGAGGACCGGGTGCGAGTGGTGTCGATGGGGGATCAGGCTGAAGGCCGGTTCTCCACCGAGCTGTGCGGCGGCACCCACGTCAGTCGCGTCGGTGATATCGGCTTCTTCAAGATCACCGCCGAAAGCGGCATTGCTTCCGGCGTGCGGCGCATCGAAGCGGTCACCGGTGCCGGTGCGGCCGCCTGGGCCGAGGCCTGCGAAAGCCAGATCGATAGCATCACCGATCTGCTCAAAGCCGGTCGTGAAGAGGTCGCCGGCAAGGTGGAGCAGATGATGGTGCGCCTGCGCGAACAGGAAAAAATGCTGACCCAGCTGAAAGGCAAGCTGGCGTCACAGGCGGGCAGCGATCTGTCGGCACAGGCGGAAGAGGTCAATGGCGTGTACATACTGGCGGTTCAGCTGGAAAGCGCGGATAGCAAAACCCTGCGTGATACTCTGGATCAGCTCAAGAACAAGCTGGGCTCATCGGCCATTCTGCTGGTTGGCGAAGAGGGCGGCAAGGTGCGCCTGATTGCGGGCGTCAGTAAGGATCAGACCGCGAAGATTAAAGCTGGTGATCTGGTGAATGTGGCCGCAGTTGAAGTCGGTGGCAAGGGCGGTGGTCGCCCTGACATGGCACAGGCGGGGGGTGAACAGCCGGAAAATATCCCGCAGGCGCTGGCGGCGGCCAGGACCTGGCTGCGCAAAAACCTGTAATTATTTTGTCACAATCAATTGCCTTAATAATCACGCGCTTATATACTCCCGCCTCTTAATTGAACCTTGTGCAGCGCAAAGACTCTTAGAATATGGCTTTAATCGTACAAAAATATGGCGGTACCTCAGTCGGCTCTATCGAGAAAATCGGTAAGGTGGCTGATAAGGTCTCCGCGCTGGCCAAATCGGGCGATCAGGTGGTGGTGGCCGTCTCCGCGATGAGTGGTGAGACCAACCGGCTCATCGCGCTGGCTAATGAAATGAGCAGCAAGCCACATACCCGTGAGATGGATGTGATTATTTCAACCGGGGAGCAGGTTACTATCGCCTTGTTGACCATGGCCTTGCTGGACAGAGGCTGTGAAGCGCGCTCTTATACCGGTACGCAAATCAAGATGCTCACCGATAGCGTCCATGGCAAGGCCCGAATCCGCGAAGTCCAGTGTGACGCCATGCGCGAGGATCTGAATGCAGGCCGGGTGGTCGTGGTTGCCGGATTTCAGGGGGTCGACGAACACGGCAACATCACCACTCTGGGTCGCGGGGGGTCGGATACCACCGCTGTAGCTATTGCCGCCGCCCTCAAGGCTGATGAATGCCAGATTTATACAGACGTGGATGGGGTTTACACGACCGATCCACGCATTGAGCCTAAAGCTCGAAAACTGGACCGTATTACTTTTGAAGAAATGCTGGAAATGGCCAGCCTGGGTTCAAAAGTATTGCAAATTCGTTCCGTTGAATTTGCAGGAAAATACAACGTTCCATTATGAGTGTTGTCTTCCTTTGAAGAGGGGAGCGGAACTTTAATCGCACTGGAGAATGATGACGTGGAGCAAGCTTTAATTTCAGGCATAGCGTTTAACCGTGATGAGGCGCAGTTGACCATGACCGGCGTGCCCGATCAGCCCGGCGTAGCCTCTAAAATATTAGGGCCGATTACCCGGGCGAATATCGAAATCGACATGATCGTACAGAACATCAGTGCCGACGGATGCACCGATTTCACCTTCACGGTGCACCGTAACGACTATGCCACCGCGCTCGACCTGCTACAGAAAACCGCCGGTGAGCTGGGTGCGAAGTCCGCCATCGGTGATGATCAAATTGCCAAAATATCGGTGGTAGGTGTAGGCATGCGTTCACACGCAGGCATTGCCAACATCATGTTCCAGACCCTGGCGGATGAGAATATCAATATCCGCATGATCTCAACTTCAGAAATTAAAATTTCTGTCGTAATAGACGAAAAATATTTAGAATTGGGCGTTCGCAGTTTGCATCAGGCTTTCGGTCTGGACAACGACGGCCAGCTCAGTCGCATAGCCTGAAAGAATTTGGCCGATGTGTTGCCCCGGCATATCAAGCAGGTGAGAGGGGCAAAAGCGGAAAATCAGAGAAAATGTTCGCGCTTTTTCTGACTGATTTTCCTTAAGTAGATACACACAACATGGAGAATGGAAATGTTGATATTAACAAGACGCGTTGGTGAAACGCTGATGATTGGTGATGACGTAACTGTAACTGTACTAGGTGTAAAGGGCAATCAGGTCCGTATTGGAATCAATGCCCCCAAAGATGTTTCCGTGCATCGTGAAGAAATTTACGAACGCATTAAAGCCGAACAAGCTGGAAATGTTGAATCAGGTAATGCCGCAGAGCCAGGTAACACTGAAGAGCCGGGCAATACCATTGAAAAGGGTAATATGGCTGAATAAAAGCTTTACCCGATAACCGAACACAGGTATCCTTCGCACGGTCGAAAAAGACCAGCGCAGGATATCTGGGTTCGGTTTTTTATTTTTGATGTTTTAGTTTGAAATAAAAGCCAGTCAGTATAATCATGCAGCATCATATTGATGTAAAATAATCACAGTTATGACGGGTTTTGCAAAAAGAAATTTATTGCTCCAGAAATTCGGAATAAAGAAATAAAGTTTAAGTACAGAGAAATGGCCGAGTGGCTGACAAAATTGACAGGATCAATTTTGAACATCAACAGTTTTTTGTTGATGGCCCGAAGGGTGAGGGCAGGACAGCCCGAATAACGCGCGACTGGAGCGCCATGTGTCAGTTCACATTAATCCAGGATAAAGCGGTAAAGTTTGAATACGGAGAAATGGCCGAGTGGCTGAAGGCGCTCCCCTGCTAAGGGAGTATGGGGTTTGTAGCCTCATCGAGGGTTCGAATCCCTCTTTCTCCGCCATATTCTTAATAATGAATCTGTTTTTTTACAGGTCCATTATTAAGAATATTGAGGAACAAGAGGCTTTGATGAGAACCCTTGTTCGACAAAATCGCCAGGAGCGATTTTGAACATGCAACAGCATGGCCCCGGAGGGGTGAGGGCAGGGACAGCCCGAATAATCCCTCTTTCTCCGCCATTTACATTGACGTAGCTAATATAAAGCTAGATAATGCGTCTCGCAGAATATGCGCCTGTAGCTCAGCTGGATAGAGTACTCGGCTACGAACCGAGCGGTCGGAGGTTCGAATCCTCCCAGGCGCACCACATAACAAAAGCCCCACCGGTTTTCTGGTGGGGCTTTTTTTATGTGCTGAATTTTGAAGCTCTGATGTA
>JAQICG010000147.1 GCA_027858635.1 Gammaproteobacteria bacterium
GCTCTATACCGCACCGGACGGCCAGGTGAAGGTGGAGTGCGTCCTGCATGACGAAACCATCTGGTTGACGCAGAACCGCATTTCCGAACTTTTCGGCGTACAGCGCCCGGCTATCACCAAGCATCTGAAGAATATTTTTGAGTCCGGCGAGCTGGAGGAAAAAGTGGTTAGTTCTATTTTGGAACATACCACTCAACATGGTGCCATTGAGGGGAAAACCCAGACCCGCTCGGTTAAATTTTATAATCTGGATGCCATTATCTCCGTAGGCTACCGGGTCAATTCATCCAAAGCTACCCAGTTTCGCATCTGGGCCACGCAGCTGCTGTAGGAGTACATCACCAAAGGCTTTGCCATGGATGATGAGCGGATGAAAAACGGTCGGTTTTTCGGTAAGGATTATTTCCGCGAACTGCTGGAACGCGTCCGCTCCATCCGCGCTTCCGAACGACGGATCTATCAGCAGATCACCGATATCTTTGCGGAATGCAGCATCGACTATGATTCAAAGTCGGAAACCACCCGCAAAGTCTACTCCCATGTGCAGGATAAATTCCACTTCGCCATCACCGGGCATACTGCGGCAGAGATCGTCTATCAGAATGCCGACGCCGAAAAGCCGCTGATGGGATTGATGACCTACAAAAATGCGCCGGATGGACGCGTGCTCAAATCCGATGCGGCGGTCGGCAAAAATTATTTACAGGAAGATGAGATCAAAAAACTGGAACGAACGGTGACCGCGTTCTTCGACTATATCGAACGGATCATTGAAAAGCGTACCACCTTTACCCTGGAAGGTTTTGCTGAAAGCGTGAATCGCTTCCTGGAGTTTAACGAATACTGCATTCTCGAAGGATATGGCTCTGTTTCCCGCAAACAGGCCGAAGAAAAGGCTTTTGCTGAATACGACAAGTTCAACAAAACCCAACGCATCGAATCCGATTTCGACAAAGCCGTTAAAGAACTCACAGCCTCGAAGAATACAGGAGGCAAAGCAGAATGATTGATTACACCAAGCCCATTGCCGAATCGAATAACTTTATCGTACTGGATAAATACACCAAGGAGTGGCAGGTCTGTGAAACCTACCAAAGCGAATACGATTTGGAGCAAGAGTTCATTGAAGACTTACAAAATCAGGGGTATGAATATCTACCCGGTATAAATACGCCTGAGTCTTTGTTGGCCAATGTACGAGAGCAGTTGCAATATTTGAATAATGTGCAGTTTTTAGACGGTGAGTGGCTCCGCTTTGTGGAAACCTATCTGGATAAACCCAGCGATAGCATCATCGATAAAACCCGCAAAATTCATGATGACTATATCCACGACTTTGTCTTTGATGACGGGCATATTCAGAACATCTACCTGCTGGACAAAAAGAATATTGCCCGCAACAAGGTGCAGGTGATCAAACAGTTTGAGCAAACCGGAAGCCATGCCAACCGTTATGATGTGACTATTCTGGTGAACGGTTTACCGCTCGTGCAGATCGAGCTGAAAAAGCGTGGCGTGGCGATTCGTGAAGCCTTTAATCAGGTGCATCGTTACAGCAAAGAGAGCTTTAATAGCGAGGATTCGCTGTATAAATATTTGCAGATATTTGTGATTTCAAACGGCACCGATAGCCGCTATTTTGCGAATACCACCCAGCGCAACAAAAACAGCTTCGACTTCAGCATGAACTGGGCGAAGGCCGATAACAGCCTGGTTAAGGATTTAAAAGACTTTACCGCCACCTTCTTCCAGAAAAACACCCTGCTTAATGTGTTGCTGCATTATTCGGTGTTTGATGTGAGTGACACATTACTTGTGATGCGCCCCTACCAGATTGCTGCTACCGAGCGTATTTTGTGGAAGGTGAAAAGCTCTTATGAGGCAAAAAACTGGAGCAAGCCGGAAAGTGGCGGTTTTATCTGGCATACCACAGGCTCTGGTAAAACCTTAACCAGCTTTAAAGCTGCGCGTTTGGCCACAGAACTGGCGTTTGTCGACAAGGTGTTTTTTGTGGTGGACAGGAAAGACCTCGACTACCAGACAATGAAAGAATACCAGCGCTTTTCACCCGATAGTGTCAATGGCTCCGACAGTACCGCCGGGCTCAAGCGCAACCTGGATAAGGACGACAATAAAATCATCGTCACCACCATCCAGAAGCTCAACAACCTGATGAAGAGTGAAAACGGCTTGCCTGTTTACAACAAGCAGGTGGTGTTTATCTTTGATGAGGCGCACCGCAGCCAGTTTGGTGAGGCACAGAAAAACCTGAACAAGAAATTCAAACGGTTCTATCAGTTTGGCTTTACCGGCACGCCCATCTTCCCGCAAAACGCTTTAGGCGCGGAAACCACCGCCAGCGTGTTTGGTCGCGAACTGCATTCCTATGTTATTACCGATGCGATACGCGATGAAAAGGTGCTCAAGTTCAAGGTGGACTACAACGATGTGCGCCACAAATTTAAGGCCATTGAAACCGAGCAGGACGAGAAAAAACTATCTGCCGCTGAAAACAAAGAGGCGTTGTTGCACCCAGAGCGTATTCGCGAAATTTCCCAGTATATTCTGAATAACTACCGCCAGAAGACCCACCGATTGCAGGCGAACGCCAAGGGCTTTAATGCCATGTTTGCGGTGAGCAGTGTGGATGCCGCCAAGCTGTATTATGAATCGTTGAATAAGTTACAGGCTGAGAGCGAAAAGCCGCTGAAGATCGCCACCATTTTCTCCTTTGCCGCCAACGAAGAGCAGGATGCGGTGGGTGATATTCTGGATGAAAGCTTTGATGTCTCGGCCATGAATAGCAGCGCCAAAGAGTTTTTAAACGCGGCGATAGGCGATTACAACGCCTTCTTTAAAACCAATTTCAGTGTCGATAGCAACGGCTTCCAGAATTACTACCGTGATTTAGCCAAGCGGGTGAAAACCAAGGAAATCGATTTGCTGATTGTGGTGGGTATGTTCCTCACTGGCTTTGATGCCCCTACACTCAATACTCTGTTTGTGGATAAAAACCTTCGTTACCACGGTTTGATGCAGGCTTTTTCACGCACCAACCGCATTTATGACGCCACCAAAACGTTCGGTAATATTGTCACATTCCGAGATCTGGAAATGGCAACCGTGGATGCCATCACCCTGTTTGGCGATAAAAACACCAAAAACGTGGTGCTGGAAAAAAGCTACAAGGAATACATGGAAGGCTTTACTGATGTGGTGACCGGTGAAGCCCGACGCGGTTATGTGGAGGTGGTAGCGGAATTACAGCAGCGCTTCCCTGACCCCGATGAGGTTGAAAAAGAGTCCGACAAAAAAGCCTTTGCGAAATTATTTGGCGAATATTTGCGCGTTGAGAACGTACTGCAAAACTACGATGAATTTTCCAGCTTGAAAGCCTTGCAAAGCGTTGAAATGAGCGACCATGAGGCGGTTGAGACATTTAAAGCTCAGCACTATTTAAGCGATGAAGACTTAAAAACGCTGCAAGCGATCAAGATGCCTGCTGAACGTAAAGTTCAGGATTACCGTTCAACCTACAACGATATTCGCGATTGGCTGCGCCGTGAAAAGTCCGCCGCCGAAATAGACAAATCCACCATCGATTGGGATGACGTGGTTTTTGAGATAGACCTGCTTAAATCGCAAGAGATCAATCTGGACTACATTCTGGAACTGATTTTTGAAAACAACAAAAAGGTTAAAGATAAAGCGACACTGATTGAAGACGTACGCCGGGTGATTCGTGCCAGCCTTGGCAACCGCGCTAAAGAGAGTTTGCTTGTTGATTTTATCAATCAAACCGACCTTGACCTGATTGGCGATAAAGCCTGTGTGATTGACACCTTTTTTACCTTTGCCCAAGCAGAACAGCAGCGTGAAGCAGTAGAACTCATTAACACTGAAAATCTGAATACAGAGGCGGCCAGACGTTATATCACCATCTCACTGAAGCGGGAGTTCGCCAGTGACAATGGCACGGAGCTGAACGCCATCCTGCCCAAAATGAGCCCGCTTAACCCGCAATACCTGACCAAAAAGCAAAGTGTTTTCCAAAAAATTGCTGCTTTTGTTGAGAAGTTCAAAGGCGTGGGAGGATCAATATAATCTAAGGTTTCAGGGGGAAGTCATACATAACAAAGCGCTGCTGTCGGACAAATTTCCCGCAGCGTTCCTATAAATCACGGGTTCTGAGATGGATTTCATTGTCCCAGATTGCTCTATATTAAGGAAGATAAAATGACCAAAGCTGACCTGGTAGAAAAAATTAATTTAAAGGCCGATTTGACCAAAAAAGATACTGTTCAGATCGTTGAGCACATCTTTGATTTGCTGAAGGAAACCCTGGAGAGTGGGGAGAAAATTAGGATTGCTGGTTTTGGTAATTTCGAGGTGAAAGAGAAAGCCTCCCGGCGTGGGCGTAATCCTCAGACCGGAACGCCCATAGAGATAAGGGCGAGAAGAATCCTCACGTTTAAACCGAGTAAAGTTCTGAAGCAATCGATAAATAAGTAGAGCTTGTAGAGTGGCTGAGTCCCAGAATGCAGACATAATGGCTGACAGTTAAGACAAAAAGAGACCTGCCCCTTGCACACGTGGATTATGTTGGGATCATTAAGAACCCAACACAGAGCCATAATCAAGGAGGCAGGTCATGAAAAAGTCTACCATGTATGTCGGTTTGGACGTTCACAAAAACTCCATCGAAGTCGCTATTGCCGAATCCGGTCGTCATAGCGAAGTCCGAAGTTATGGCAAGATTGATGGAACATTAGCCGCTCTCGATAAAGTGGCCCGGAAGCTGGAAGCAAAGGGTAGTGCGTTATACTTTGCCTACGAAGCCGGACCGTGTGGTTATGAGATTTACCGACACCTCACCAAAAAAGGCTATGATTGTATCGTCGTAGCCCCCTCAATGATTCCCAGACAAAGCGGTAACCGTATCAAGAATGACCGGCGGGATGCACAGATGTTAGCGCGGTTGCACCGGGCCGGAGAACTAACAAATATCTACATTCCTGAACTGGAAGACGAGGCGATGCGGGATCTCACCCGTGCTCGGGAAGACGCCAAGTCGGTAGAGAGAAAAGCGAAGCAGCGCATCTTGGCATTTCTGCTTCGTCACGGACATCGCTACACCGGCAAGACCGCCTGGAGCGGTGCTCATTTCCGCTGGATCTCTACCATTAAGATGCCGCATCCGGCCCAGCAGATTGTGTTGCAGGAATCCCTTGACGCACTGTCAGAGTGTACAGAGCGGGTAAATAGACTCACCGAACAGATTCAGCAGCTCCTACCCCAATGGCGCATGTATCCGGTCGCCAAGGCATTGCAGACATTGCGCGGTGTATCTTTGATTGTTGCGTCAACCACCGTCGCTGAGCTTGGCGACTTAACCCGTTTTGCCCGTCCGGTTGAACTGATGTCGTATCTCGGACTCGTTCCCTCCGAACACTCCAGCGGCGAAACAACAAAGCGCGGATCAATCACCAAGACCGGCAACGGTCATGTGCGTCGTGTTCTGGTCGAAGCCGCCTGGGCCTATCGACTCCCTGCCCGAATCAGTCCAAAACTCCACAAGCGGCAGGAAGGTATGCCTCTAAATATTTGTGCGATATCATGGAAGGCCCAGCTTCGCTTATGCACCCGTTACAAACGGCTATTGGCGAGGGGAAAAGCGACTCAATTGATCATAACGGCAATCGCACGAGAGCTTTGTGCATTCATGTGGGCCATAGCCAATGAAGTGGAAATTCAAACAGCCTGAGCATTCAACATAAAACGATCAATGAATGAAGTGTTAAACAAGGAATTACATGAATATTTAATCAAACATTCCAGAACAGTACCAGAGGCGCAACCTCGGTCAGGAGAACCCTCGGAAACCCTGATTGATAAGGTCATTGACCGAACTCACGTTAAGCAGAGACAGAGGCAGCTCCGCGACGAACCAAGTCAGGCGGTAACCAACCCGCGAATATCAGAGTGATCTACCGTCGCAACACAGGTTCCGCCTCTGACATTGTTCTGGAATCATGATAAAGGCAAACTACTGAAGCGCAGTGGGCAGGAATACTGTAATCTCTTGACAACTGTCAGCCATATCAGGGTTAGTAAGAATTATGCGTTTCATCTAATCCGAACACTTCAAATCAATGCGAGAAGACTTATGAGAAATATTGAGATGTTTTTGCTGTGATGCGGACTAAGTGGTCTGACTTCTTGTAACTCAGGATTTGTGGCCAATAGAAATTTCGCCCCTCAACGACCGTTCAAATTCAATGACACAACTTGTTGGACGGCCCAGACCTTTGAAATAAAATCCGGTCCAGCTTCGTTGATGGTGTCTTGTTTTCTGGAATTTGCTTTAACAGCATTACCCCTCACTCAGACTTGTAAGTCTGGTATGTCCTTACGAGAGCTTCACCATCGTTTGACCTTCAACCGCCCATGGCCTGATACAATGCGACGCTATCGATAAGACGCCGTGCCTGAGCCTCAATCAGGTCGATTTGGGTTTGCTGCGCCTGCTGTTGAGCGATGAGCAGTTGGACATAACTGGCAGCACCGAGCCCATACTTGCGCTGCATCGATTCCAGATAACCATGCGCCGCTGCATCAGCGGCAGAGAGTGCGGTCAGCCGTTGGGTGTTGTTCTCCAGGGCACGCAGCACATCGGCCACATTGCGCAACGATTCGAGGACGACGCTTTGGTAATTCGCCGCCGCCGCGTCGAAGGCCGCCAAGGCCGCCCGTTTTTCTGCAGGCAGGCCGGGATTGAACAGAGGTTGTGTCAGTTGGCCATCCAGGGTCCAGATCGCCGAACCGCTACCGACTACGGCGCCGGTCGTCAAGGCCTGAGAACCGAGATTGGCGCTGAGGTTGAGTTGCGGATAGAGATTGGCGACCGCCACGCCGTATTCCGCATTGGCGGCATGCAACAGCGCCTCGGCGGCCTGGATGTCCGGACGCGTGCGCACCAGTTCGGATGGAACGCTCAGCGGCAGAGCGGTCGGCAGGGTGAACTCCTGCAGGGCAAAGGATGGCAAGCCGCTTGCGCCTGGCGCCCTGCCCGCGAGCACGGCTAGCAGGTGCTCGCTCTGTTGGAATTGATTGCGCAGCAACGGAATGCCGGCGCGGGTCTGCTCCACCTGGGTTTTCAGGGAAAGCTCCTCGTTAGGAGCAGCCTGGCCGAGTCGCACCCGCTCTCCGGTCAGCTTTAGCTGCTTTTCCTGGGCGTGAAGGATGCCTTCGGTGGCCTGCATTTGCGCGGAAAACCTGGCCTGGGTGACGGCGGTGGTGACGATATTGCCCACCAGCGTCAGCCGTGCGCCTGCCAGTTGGTAGCGCTGATAGTCGCTGCGAGCGGCCAAGGCTTCCAGGGCACGCCGGTTGCCTCCTGCCAGGTCGAGATTGTATTGCACGCCTATGCTGGCAGTGTAA
>JAQICG010000100.1 GCA_027858635.1 Gammaproteobacteria bacterium
TGCGGAAGTGGGAGAGCGGCCCAAATCTCCCCGATTTTTCGTTGCGTAGAATAACTATGCGCCTCAAAATCGGGAAAATTTGTGCTCACTCTCCCGCTCCCTCGCTTCAATCCCCTAAACCCGACAGACTCCTAGAGGCGGTTTTTTTTGGCTAAGGCAAAATCACCACTCGCTGGCAGCGATCAACACGAAAGGTTATTGCAACTCTATGGCCAGACTCTTTCTGAATTGCTCGGCCAGAACACTCTCGGCGGGTTCACCATCGTAACGCAGAATATCCAGACGCACTACGTCATCATTCTGTTCAAACTTCAGTGTAAATTGCCGGCTTGAATCTTCTGCATAAGCCTCACCCGAGCCTTTTAACCATTGCATCAACCAGCTGGATTCGGCAATTTCATCACGCTCCTGGCCAATGCTTTCGTTACTGATATTTCCAATCGCTACTTTTATCCGGCGTGCCGGCGCGTCTATTGCCTGTACATCCATGTTCTGACGATCCAGTGCGCGCAAGGTGCGCCGCCAGACAAACTCCATGTTGCCAGTGATGTACAAGGTGCTTACATTGTCCTCAGGCACTCTAACCCTTGAGGTGTAAGGCCGGTAATTTTCAAACACTTTTTCCGACTGCACCGCATCCAGCCCCACGAACAGGGCCAGACGATTCAGCATTTCATGCTCCAGCGCCTCATCACTGCATCGGCTGCGCCAGTTCACGTCATCACCTTCCACCAGTTTTTCCAGGCCTGAATGCGACACAAAGATTTTTGTTTTGTTTTGACTTGGTACAGGTTCGACGCGCAGGGTGAACTTGTCCAGCCTGTCCGGATCAACGGTATTAAACATCTTTCTGAAAAACCCGGCGTCATCATCGATCTGTAATTTACTCACCCAGTCCGTCTCCATAATTCCCAGCACAGGCTCGCTACGAATGACCTTTATACCTTCATTCCCCCAGAACGCACTCAACTGCGGCCACAGCTCACCCGCTTTTTCATCAACTTCCAGCCAGGAGACGCCATTATCGGTTTGCAAATGCGCACCTTCCACACCAGCGACCATGGCCACTTTGTCTTGCGCTTTTGATCCACCCAGATCAGCTGTATCCTGCTTGAACTTCGCCATCGCTTCATCTGCGGGTTTTGGGGTGTTTAGCTGCTTGTTTTCATTCGTGGAAGTGAGATCGGGCGGGATCTCCAGTCGAGTGTAATAATCGGCATCGATATATTCCTGACGGCGCTCATTGCCATCGGAACTGCAACCTGCTGCAATCAGCGCCGCAGCAATTGCTACGAAGTAAATATTTTTAACCATCTAAAGTATTCCTGCCTGGTGCATAGCTTCACGTAAGGGCTGGTGATATTGCTCACTTAAAGGCGTCAGTGGCAGGCGGATGCCGGGTGGGATTAAATCCATCTCAGCCAGCGCCCATTTAACAGGGATCGGATTGGCTTCCAGAAACAGTTTTTTATGCAAACCCAGTAGTGGCCGGTTTAAGGCCTCGGTGGTATCGCGGTCGCCTGCCAGCGCCGCCGCACACATCGCCGCCATCGCTTTGGGCGCCACATTAGTGGTGACAGAAATCACCCCGTGACCGCCTTGCAGCATAAACTCGGTACCTGTTTCATCATCGCCACTGAACAGTTCAAAATCATCAGGTACTTTCGACTGGATTTCCTGCAAACGGTTCAAATTGCCGGTCGCATCTTTAATGCCAATGATATTTGGGATCGTGGC
Source organism: Gammaproteobacteria bacterium (assembly GCA_027858635.1). Taxonomy (GTDB): domain Bacteria; phylum Pseudomonadota; class Gammaproteobacteria; order SZUA-229; family SZUA-229; genus LH-M37. The sequence continues at coordinate 1,738 of JAQICG010000100.1, forward strand.
CAGGCGTGCGACCGTATCCGGCAACATATCACAGGCGGTTCGCCCCGGAACATTATAGAGAATCTGCGGAATGTCGACGCTTTCGGCGATTTTCCGGTAATGCAGATACAGCCCTTCCTGAGTCGGCTTGTTGTAATAAGGGGTGACCAGCAGACAGGCTGCGGCCCCGGCTTCGCGTGCACACCGGGTGAGCTGAATCGCTTCATTGGTGGAGTTGGCACCGGTGCCGGCAATCACTGGAATGCGGCCGCTGACCATTTCCACGGTGCGGCGGATCACTTCACAGTGCTCGTCCATCTCCAGGGTTGCCGATTCCCCGGTGGTGCCCATGGACACGATCGCCGAGGTGCCATTTTCAATATGAAACTCAACCAGCCTTGCCAGACTCTCGTAATCAAGAAATTCATAAACAAACATTGGGGCGACTAATGCCACCATACTTCCACGAAACATAATATTCCCGACCATACGGCTCAAATTCTAGGATGTTCACACGGTCTTGGTTAAGCCGGAAACAGGGCGCACAGTTAAGCAACTTTTCCCTCTAATTTCAATAAATAACGTCCCAAATTTATAAATATGCAGCGTTTAATGTCTATACTCCGGAGCATGTCCAGAGAAAATAACAAAAATAGCAATCAGGAACGGCGCCGTTTCACGCGAGTGCCTTTTATAGCTGAAATCGTCATGCAGTGCGGGGATGAAGAATGGACCTGCAATTTGCTGGATATTTCACTCAACGGCATACTGGTGGAGCCGCCTACCAACATTAAGATTAACCCCAACAATCCCTGTGCCGTGGCCCTTTTTCTGGCTGATGACGTCATCATCAATGCCCGCGCCATAATCAAATACACCGACACCGATCACTGGGGCCTGCAATATCTGAGCATAGACATAGAGAGCCTTAAGCACCTGCGACGTTTACTGGAAAGGAATTTACATGATCCTGAGCTGATTAATCGTGAAATTACCGAGCTCAGCAGTAATATCCTCGTAAAATAAAGCCGGGCTCCCTGCCACAGATCTTATAAAAACCCCCGCCTGTCGTATTGACACTACTACAACTGTCAGCCATTGTTTAAACTGTCCTTGCTACTTACTGTTCTGACCTAGGAGTCTGTCGGGTTTAGGGGACTTGAAGGAGGAAGAGGGAAATTTAGTCCACTCTCCCAATTCCGCAGCCAATTCATCCTAAATCTGACAGACTCCTAGTACAATTAAAATAACGAGCAAACCCTTAATTATCCATGGCAGAAATGAACAACTGTTACAAATCGACGGCCAATCAACTGCATTAGCGATAACTTAACCTGATATCTGAGACAGTCCCATGGTAAGCATTGGAAAAAAAGTAAAAAATTTCAGCATTGCCGCAACTGGCGACAAAAACATAAACCTGAAAGACTACAAAGGGAAAAAAGTCGTGCTGTATTTTTACCCTAGAGACAGCACCCCCGGCTGCACCACAGAGGGGCAGGATTTCCGGGATGCCAACGCCCGCTTTGCTGAACAAAATACTGTAATTCTTGGGGTATCACGCAACAGCATCAAATCTCACGAAAACTTCTGTAGCAAACAACAATTCAACTTCGACCTGCTCGCCGACGAGGATGAAGCACTCTGCACCCAGTTTGATGTGATCAAAATGAAAAACATGTATGGAAAACAGGTGCGCGGTATCGAACGCAGCACCTTTCTTATCGATGAGCAGGGCGTATTAAGACAGGAATGGCGTAAAGTCAAAGTTAAGGGACACGTTGAAGAGGTGCTTACCGCCGCTAAAGCACTGTAGCCATATTTTCAACCCTAATTAATCGACAGAGATCATAATCACTACGCGTGTATCGTTGTGAAGCAATATAAGCACATGGAAGAGACGAATTTCATTATGCAACAGACGCATCAACGACTAAATTTTTTAACCGAATTTTCATGGCAGGGATCGCATGCACAATAAAATAACCATTCTCGGCATTCTACTCGCCATCATCTACTGGATTGTGGATGCGTTTATTTACTCCCTATTCTCCGAGCAAGGCACCACCTTTCTGCAAAGCTGCTTCAACCCTCGCGGCGAGGAACTGTGGATGCGCGCCTTCGTGGTGTTACTGTTCATGATTTTCTCCGCCTATACAGAACGACTGCTGGCGATCATTCATGACATGACCGTCAAACTCAAGAAATACCACGACCGTCTTGAGCTTACTATCGCCGAACTGGAAGCCGAGAACATAGAACACCAACGTCTTGTCAAGGAGTTGGAGAAAATCTCCATCACTGACCCACTCACCTCAATATACAATCGAAGAAAATTCAATGAACTGCTGACCATGGAAATCGAACGCAGCAAACGCTACCAGAACAGTTTATCCATCATCATGTGCGATATTGATCACTTCAAAACAATTAATGATACATTC
>JAQICG010000161.1 GCA_027858635.1 Gammaproteobacteria bacterium
GGCGTGAGTATGTAACGCCCGACGATGGCCTGATCAGAAGGTGCTTCGGCAGGTGAAGGTTTTTCAATAATCTCATCGACCCGTGACAGACCGTCACTAATTATCGGCCCGGCCACCATGCCGTAATGATTACTCTCGGAGATATTAATGGTCTGTGTGCCAATCACCGAACACTGGCACTCATCATAAACATTCATCATTTGCTGGGTGCAGTTATCGCCTTCACTGTCGATCAGATCATCGGGCAGAATCACCACAAACGGTTCATTACCCACTACAGGTTCGGCGCAGAGGACAGCGTGTCCGAGCCCCAGCGCTTCAGCCTGGCGAATAAAGACACAATTGACCCCCTCGGGCACAGTGTCTTTGACAATTTTTAATAATTCCGTTTTATTACGAAGGGCTAATTCACTTTCCAGTTCATAGGCCTTATCAAAATGATCAATGATAGAGTTTTTAGCACGCCCCAGCACGAAAATCAGCGTATCAATCCCTGCTTTCTCGGCCTCTTCCGCCGCATATTGAATCAGTGGCTTGTCAACAATGGTGAGCATCTCTTTGGCAACCGCTTTGGTTGCTGGTAAAAATCGGGTGCCCAGTCCGGCAACAGGGAATACGGCTTTTCTTATAGTTGTCATTATCTCTCCATGCAGTCATTCAAAAATTCGCATTGATTTTAAACTATCTATAGCCACCTGTGCAGCATTCACTGTGCTAGTATTTCGCCTATTGTTTCATTAACCACTTTTAGGAGCCAGACCATGACTTATGTAGTGAGTGAAAATTGCATTAAATGCAAATACACTGATTGTGTTGATGTTTGTCCGGTTGACTGTTTCCATGAGGGACCCAATTTTCTGGTAATCGATCCTGAAGAGTGTATCGACTGCACCCTGTGCGAGCCTGAATGTCCGGCTGAGGCCAACTTTGCCGATGATGACCTTCCCGCAGATCAGGCTGAGTTTCTGGCACTGAACGCGGAGCTCAGCCTCGAGTGGCCGGTGATTAATGAGAGCAAGGATCCACAGGAAGACGCCGAGGAGTGGGATGGCGTTGAAGGCAAGCTTAAATATCTGGAGCGATAAGGTGCGTCCATAAGTTGATAGACAGATATTTAAAACCGTATTCACCGCAGATGACACAGAGAAAACCTTAATTAACTTACTTATAATTTTTTATTTTGTTACATATTTATGCAGCAAAAGTGAATATAACTTTATAAAAAAATATTTCTCTGCGCCCTCTGCGGTGAATATTTTTTCTCACCTTTCTCAATAATCCAGTACAAATTATTTATGAGGTGATAACTGCCAGCCCACCCACTTTTATTTAACCGCGTACAAGGCACCGTCAACGCTGTTGAAGAATACTTTGCCATTGCTGACAACGGGCGATGAAAAAATCTTGTTTTCAGTATTGTACTTCCACATCAGACTGCCATCAGATTCTTCTAATACGTAGAGATTATGGTCGGTACTGCCAATATAGACGGCACCTGATGCGATCACGGGCGATGAAAATACCGGCCCCTGAGTGCGATACTCCCATTCACGTGTACCGGTTTCTTTGTCATAGGCATATACATAACCGTCTTTGCTGCCGACAAAAACCCGGCCGCCACTGAGGGCCGGTGAAGACAATACCTGACCTGCTGTTTTCTTACGCCAAGTCTGCTGACCGGTTTTTATATTAACCGCATATAGATGCTTGTCATCGCTGCCGAAGTAAACATTTTCATCATCGACGGCGGGCGATGAATGTATTTTGTTGCGTAGCGGGAAGCGCCAGAACTCCTGTCCGCTTTCGGCATTCACGGCGTACATCATGCCCTTGAGCGTGCCGAAAAAAATCAGATCGTTTTTCATCGCCGGCGAACTGTAAATCACACCTTCGGCATCAAACTGCCAGTTCTCCCGGCCGGTCTCGATATCAATCGCGTACATTTTGCCATCTTCGGCACCAACATAAACCGTGCCTTGATGAACCAGCGGTGAAGAAGAGATTGGCCCTTTAACCGGGAACTTCCAGTGCACTGCGCGCGTTTCTGCATCAACGGCATATAAGTTATTATCCCAGCTGCCGATAAACAGATAACCGTCTGCCAGCGCTACCGATGACTCGACATTGCCACCGGTTCTAAAACTCCACTTGATCTTGCCACTGTTCTGATCAAGCGCATACAGCTGTCCATCGTTACTGCCGAGATAAACATTGCTGCCATCAGTCACGGGTGAGGCATAAACCTTGTCCGCAAAATTATGTTTCCAGACCAGCTTATTCAGGGAAGTGGGGCCTAAATCGGACATCTTTCCGGTATTACTGATATCACCGCGAAACATTGCGGTACCGCCGCTACAACCGGCCAGTGAAACCGAAGCCACCAGTAATACTGAAACCCATAATTTTTTATTAATCATTCTCCACTCCATAAAAAAACACGTCGTTGCATGCGTTATTTAAAATAATATTCTCTCACTAAAATAGACCACTCCGATAAAAAATGTAAGCTTAAAGAGCGCTATCAGTGACAGGTATAACATTAGCGGTGCTAATTATAATGTCGATGATACAAAGCCTGAGCCGGCGTGACACAACAGCTCATAGCTGATAGTGCCGGCATGTTCCGCCACCACGTCCACTGACAGCTCTTTACCCCAGAGCACGACTCGATCACCGACTTCAGCGGCTACGCCTCGCAGATCGACGCAGAGGCTGTCCATGGAGACACGACCCAACAGAGGACAGAGGGTGTTATTAATCCAGACTGGCGTACCCGATGGGGCATGGCGCGGATAACCATCCGCATAGCCTGCCGCCACGATGCCTGTCCTCATGGCCTGCCGGCATTGCCAGGTGCTGCCGTAACCAATCTCATCGCCCTGCTGCAGTTGCTGCACCGCAATCAGTTTCGAATCAAAATTCATCGCTGCTTTCAGATCCAAATCGGCCGCGGTTTTGGCCAGCAGGGGCGATGAGCCATATAGCATGATGCCCGGCCTCACCCATTGCAGACGGCTCTCCGGTAGCGCCACCAATGCCGCGGAGTTAGCCATGCTGGTCTCCAGGTTGAGCTTTTCATGCATACGACCAAGGGCGGACAGTTGTTCGCGATTCTTAGCATGATCCGGCTCATCGGCATTCGCCAGATGACTCATCAGACGGATATGCCCGACCGATGTGCAAGCCCGAAGTCTCTGATATGCAACCTCGACCATTGCCAGCGGCATCCCCAGTCGATGCATGCCGGTATCAATCTTCAGCCACACCTCCAGCTTCAGCTTCAACTCGGGACACTGCTCTAATAGTGCAATCTGGTGGGGTTGATGAACCACCGTCTGAATACTCAGTTCGGACAGTATTTTCAGCTCTTCGATATCGAAACAGCCCTGTAATACAACCAGGGGTTTGGTCACGCCTGACTGGCGCAGGGCGATGGCTTCACCGGCGGTAGCCAGGGCGAAGGCATCCGCTTGAGAGAATGCATCGGCCGCCGCCTGCACGCCGTGACCGTAAGCATTGGCCTTGATCACAGCGATGATTTTGCTGTCGCCGGCAAGGCTTTTTACGCGTTGGAAATTATGACGGAGCGCTTCGTGATCAATGCAGATTTGTGCGGTTCTTGTGCGCATCATGATCGAGGCTGTAGAGGGGGCATCAAAGCCTACTCAAAACCCTCATTGCTGTATTTTTCGGGTATGTGGTCATCGAAACGGGTGTATTTACCGTGGAAGGTCAGGCGCACTTTACCAATAGGACCGTTACGCTGTTTGCCGATGATGATTTCAGCCGTGCCCTTCTGCTCACTGTCTTCGTTGTAGACCTCATCACGATAGACGAAAAGAATGATGTCCGCATCCTGCTCGATCGCTCCCGACTCACGCAGATCTGACATTACCGGACGCTTGTCCGGGCGTTGCTCGAGACTGCGATTGAGCTGAGACAGGGCGATGACCGGTACCGCCAGCTCCTTGGCCAGCGCTTTCAAACTACGCGAAATCTCGGAAATTTCAGTAGCCCGGTTCTCACTGCCGCCGGAAACCTGCATCAACTGAAGATAATCGATAACAATCAGACCCAGACCATGCTCGCGCTTGATACGCCGGGCTCTGGCGCGCACTTCACTCGGTGACATCGCCGGTGAATCGTCGATAAACAATTTGGTTTCGGAAAGCATGTGAATCGAAGAGGTGATGCGCGGCCAGTCTTCATCAGTCAGTTCACCGGTACGGATATGGTGCTGGTCGATACGCCCCAGCGAAGAGATCATACGCATCGCCAGCTGTTCGCCCGGCATCTCCATACTGAACACCGCTACAGACAGCTTGCCGGAAATGGCGGCTGACTCAGCAACATTCATCGCAAAAGTGGTCTTACCCATCGAAGGACGACCCGCGACAATCACCAGATCCCCCGCCTGAAAGCCGGTGGTTTGTTTATCCAGATCGGTAAACCCCGAAGATACGCCGGAGACCGCACCTTTGGTTTCAAACAGATGATCAATCTGCTCCACGGTTTTGGACAGAACCTGACTGATGGCTCTAACCCCAGTCTGACCGCGCACTTTCTGCTCAGCGATGGAAAATACGCTTTTCTCTGCATTTTCAAGCAGCTCGGTGGACTCTCTACCTTCGGGCCTGAAACCACTGTCGGCGATATCGGTACCGACATCAATCAACTGCCGTAATACCGAACGCTCGCGCACGATATCGGCGTAGGCCAGAATATTCGCGGCGCTTGGCGTATCTTTGGCTAGACGTCCCACATAGGCCAGCCCTCCGGCATCTTCGAGCTCCTCATTCTGCGCCAGCCATTCGGAGAGTGTGACTACGTCAAAGGGCTGGTTTCTAGCCTCTAGTGCACCAATGGCTCTGAAAATCATCCGATGATCCTGGCGATAGAAATCCTTTTCATAAATGCGATCGGCGATTTTCTCCCAGGCACGATTATCCAGCAATAAACCGCCTATGACGGCCTGCTCCGCCTCAATGGAATGCGGTGGCGCCTTGAGGCCATCAGGGCGTTTAGAAGTAGGAAAAGTAACGGTATCGGACATGCGCTAATAGTGCCATAAAATCGAAAAAGGCTCACCTACCGGCAAGCCTTTTTTACAAACTAGGAGGCTGTCGGGTTTAGGAGGAATTGAAGCGAGGGTGTGGGAGCGTGAGCACACTATTCCCGATTTTGAGGCGCATGGTGATTCTACGCAACGAAAAATTGGGGATATTTGAGCCGCTCTCCCGCTTCCGCAGCCAATTCATCCTAAATCCGACAGCCTCCTGGATCAAGTTAATTCTAAAAATGCCTGTTTTTGCTGATTGCAGGACAAACCGCAGCAACTCATCTGCGCAAAAACTGCTATCTTTAAAAAATACTTAGTTTTCCTCACCAATAACAGTGACTTTTACCACAGCATCAACATCGGCGTGCAGATGCACGGTAATGTCATATTCCCCGGCGAGGCGAATAGGGCCTTCAGGTAGACGTACATCACGCTTAGCCACTTCAACACCTGCTGTGGTGATTGCCTCAGCGATATCCGCATTGCCCACTGAACCAAATAAGCGACCTTCGGTACCCGATTTGGAAGAGATACTCACTTCCAGCTTGGACAGCTGATCGCGTTTGGCTTCAGCAGCAACCAGAGCATCTGCAGCGCTCTTTTCAAATTCGGCACGACGTGCTTCAACTTCGGCAACATTAGCCGGTGTAGCCACTTTCGCTTTGCCGGTTGGCAAAAGGTAATTGCGTGCAAAACCCGATTTCACATTAACTAGATCGCCCAATCCACCCAGTCGATCAATTTTTTCAACTAAAATGACTTCCATCGTTCATAACCTCTATAGTAAATCAGACAATCGATTAAACGGTAATCAATCGCCTTCTAAAGTCTACCCAGGCATCTGCGATTCCAAATAGAATCAGCATTGCCACCACTTCCGGCAATAAAAACATCGCCAGATAAATTAGATACAGCCAAATTTTATTCAGCTGTCTCCCCTTGAACACGGCATGCAATATTGAGATGCCCTGCGTTGCATATAACACTAGAACAATCAATAACATAGCATACCATAATGCGGAGCCTGCCAGTAATGCAACGGTGATAATCGCCAGTGCAATCATCGCTGAAATTTTACCCAGCGCCAGCACCTGAAACTCCCTGCCGAATCCGTCTGGATTCACAATTGCTGACTGCCACCACCGGGCCAGTAACAGACTTATCAGAGTCCCCAGAAAAACGCTGCCAACCAGGAATCCAGGCATCATCATGATGACCCATTCCTGAATTTCACGCAGTGACTCGATATCAAACTGTTCCGGTGAGCTTTCGAGCAGTTGCTGCACCATTACATCCAGCGGCTCGCGCCAGATTTCTCCCATTTCGGGAAAAAAACTGTAAAGCCCGAGGATCACCACCAGCGCCAATCCTGCCATTGCCTGCAAGCTAGCCTCCAGTGAAACTGTGCGCAACAAGCGCGCTGCAATCAACACCGGTAACCAGGCCGCCAGCACAAAATAAAGGCTCATTGATGGCGAGGCAAATATCAGGCTGGCAAACAACATGGCGCCAACTGCGGCTATTGCCGTCACTATCAGTGCCTGTCGCCCCTCTTTAACCAGAGCAACCAGCGCTATCGCTGCGGCACTTAACCAGATAGCAGGCGCGACGAGAACACCCAGCATAGCTGTTGTTGCCGCCACTAATGCTGCCTGACTCGGGCCTTTAAGGATGAATCTAGCCAGAAATACCATGTAGCTGTTGCAAGCCTCTATATAAAGACTGCATCAATAACAGTTCTTCAGTTATTGAAACAATTAACCGTGGCTATCCGAATAAGGCAACAACGCTAGATAGCGAGCCTGTTTAATCGAGCGTGTAACCTGACGTTGATATTTGGCTTTGGTACCAGTAATACGCGCCGGCACAATCTTTCCGCTTTCTGAAATATAGCTCTTCAGAAATTCGAGATCTTTATAATCTGATTGCGTGATTCCTTCTGCAGTAAAACGACAATAACGCTTACGTCTAAAATAGGATGACATTATAATTTTCCTCGCTTACTCAGCAGTGGTGGCTTCGGTAGGGGCTGCTGCGTCTTTGCCCGCTTCGCCCTCAACCGGTTTCTCAGTTTTTTCTTTTTCGGGAGCGCTTGGTGCAGCAGCCTCAACGCGTGGTGCACGCTTTGGCGTGGCATCCTCTTCAGCCTTGGCTTTGGCCAGCGGTGACATTTCTGTGCGCGCTTCATCACACTTCATAATCATGCTACGAATAACGGCATCATTAAAACGGAAAGCAGTTTCGAGTTCTTCGCGCGTAGCTTCATCACACTCGATATTCATCAGCGCATAATGAGCTTTATGGATTTTCTTGATCGGATAGGCTAACTGGCTTCGACCCCAATCTTCATTACGGTGGATTTTTCCGCCATTAGTTTCGATCATGCCTTTATAGCGGTCGATCATGGCTGTAACTTGTTCGCTCTGGTCAGGATGAACCAGAAACACTATTTCGTAGTGTCGCATAATATTCCTCTTGGGTTAAAGCCCCCCATCAATATGGTGGAGCAAGGATAGTCAAATTGACTGGGCGCGAAGTCTAGCCGGATTAGGCCGCAGTTACAAGTAGTAGTTAGGAGCTGGTTATCTATATTGGCGCTTTTAATCCGGCGTTTTGAGCTGCACCTGATGATCGCTTTCGCACCCTGTTTTCACTACCTCTCTTTTCTGATACCACTCTGATTGCCGCAATCGCTGTTTATGCCCGGCGCCAGCTGGTCGAACCCGCCTTATCTTCCAGTTCAATACCTAATGCATTCAGCTCATCACGAATTCGATCCGCCTCGGCCCAGTCCTTGTTCGCCCGGGCATCCAGCCGCTGCTGAATTAATGCCTCGATGCGCACCACATCCACAGCTTCACCAGCGCTCCCCTGCAAATAAGCTTCAGGATCAGCTTCCAGCAGACCTAATACATTGCCCAGTTTTTTCAATAACGCCGCTTTGCGTACTGCCTTCCCGGGGTCGATTTCACGCAACCGGTTCACCTGCCCGGCCAGATCAAACAAGACGGCGATGGCCTCTGAGGTGTTGAAATCATCTTCCATGGCGCTGTTAAACCGGGTCTCGGTCCCGTCTTCACCCACCTGCACCGATGGCAGCTCCAAACCCCGCAAAGCGTTGTACAGGCGGGTTAACGATGACCGCGCCGAATCCAGCAACTGGTCAGAGTAATTCAGGGGGCTGCGATAGTGGCTGGCCAGAACGAAGTAGCGGATCTCTTCACCCTGATACAGCTTCAGAATTTCGCGTACGGTAAAAAAGTTGCCCAATGATTTGGACATTTTTTCATCATTGATGCGCACGAAACCGTTGTGCATCCACAGATTGACAAACTTTTCACCGGTAGCCGCTTCAGACTGGGCGATTTCATTTTCATGATGCGGGAACTGCAAGTCCTGGCCGCCGCCGTGAATATCAAAATGGTTGCCCAGACAACAGGTGGACATGACCGAGCATTCGATATGCCAGCCGGGACGCCCTTTGCCCCAGGGTGAATCCCAGAAAGGTTCATCAGGTTTGGAAGCCTTCCACAACACGAAATCCAGAGGGTCATCTTTATTGCGATCCACCGCGACCCGCTCACCCGCGCGCAGATCTTCCAGACGCTTGCCGGACAGCCGGCCATAATTTTCAAAGGAGCTGACGTCGTAATAGACGTCGCCGTTGTCAGCCGCGTAAGCGTGGCCTTTTTCGATCAGGGTTTCGATCATGCTGATAATACCGGCCATGGAAGCGGTTGCTGCCGGCTCCTCATCGGGCGGCAGCACGCCCAGCTCAGCGGCATCCTCATGCATGGCCTGAATAAAACGTCCTGTAAGGGCATTAAAGTCCTCACCGTTTTCATTAGCTCGCGCAATAATCTTGTCATCAATATCGGTAATATTGCGGACATAATGAACCTGATAGCCGCTGTGGCGTAGAAAACGCGTCACCGTATCGAACACCACCAGCACTCGTGCATGACCCAGATGGCAGAGATCATAAACCGTCATGCCGCAGACATACATTTTCACCTTGCCCGGCTCAATGGGGGTGAAAATCTCTTTCTTACGCGTCAGGCTATTGTAGATGTGCAGCATGGTTATTCAGTTTTTATTGAAATAAGGTGGTGTATATTAACGGATTAGCAGGTTCATCGCTAACCCGACCCGGGCATTAAGATGCGCTATATACTATCGGGTATATAACTGGAATCTGAAACCCGTAGCGTATGATATTCAACGAGCGGTAACCGAAGTCCTCATACGCCAGTGCACCTATACCAGCAGAGCTTCGATGGAGACCACTCTAATATTTACCGGCATTGAACAAGCAAATCCAATGAGACATTTTTCTTTTATACCTTTTTACTCCTGCGTATAATTAAGTATTCTGAGTTAAGTTGTTATGAAAATTCGCAACCGAAGTTTAGCTTGGTGTTTTATCATTGCCTGATTATTAAATCACAAATAACATTTTTTAATTATCGCAGTTAGACTCGAAATGCAACTATATACTAACAAGGCGTATGGAAAGGACACCCTTCAATCAAGACCGTCAGCAGCAGGGATGCTGCTGCCGAGCGTACACGGATGTATTCTCAGCGCGTCTGATTGAAGGGTGTCCTTTCCATGTGACTCAATAGTAACAAAGAATAACCAGGCCATATTTAGATACCGAAAGAAGCACCCTCTATATTATTTACAAATCAACCTTTTCCGGGAACCCGAAATATGATTAAAGTTCTGTTTGTCTGTATGGGCAATATCTGTCGTTCACCAAGCGCCGAGGG
>JAQICG010000069.1 GCA_027858635.1 Gammaproteobacteria bacterium
GCCGGCGACGCCCTGTCGAGCGAGAAATCGATCGCCGTTCAGTCCATCAGCTATCGCCGTAATACTCTGGACATTGAAGTCACCGCAGCCAACCTGCAGAATATCGAGCAGCTGAACAAGAAACTCAACAAGACTGAACTGAGCGCTGAAATCATCTCGTCGTCATCGGCGAAGAATCAGGTTAAAAGCAGCCTTCGCATCAAACGCGCGCAATCATCATGAAACAGCAATTCGACGCTTTAAACACCTGGTTCAGCAGTCTGCAGGGGCGTGATAAAAACCTGCTCCTGATCACCATAGTCCTGCTTGTGAGCACTCTGTTTTACCTCATGGTGTGGGAACCGCTGCATCAGGGCCGTGAACAAGCGCAGCAGAAATTGAAATCTCAACAGGAGATTTATGCCTGGATGAAAACGGCTTCGATGGAAGTCAGCTCGCTGAAAGGGGCCGGCACCCGATCCACTTCCAGCACCCAGCCCATCGCGTTAATTCTGGAGAACAGCGCGAAAATCTCCGGACTGAAGCAGCATATCAACAAGATCGAATCCTCCGGAAGAAGTGGTGCCAATGCCCAGATCGATTCGGCCTCGTTTGACCAGATGCTGGTCTGGCTCAACACCCTGGAACAGCAGCACGGCGTCACTGTCACCACCGCCACCATAGAGCGCAATCAGCAGGCCGGTACTATTAGCGCTCGACTCTCTTTTGAAAAACTGCCATGAAAATAAGATACTACCTGATCACCGGCATCCTGGCGCTGGTGCTGTTTTTAACTGTCAACATCCCCGCCGCTTCGGTGGTCTCTGCGCTTAACGCTCAACTCCCCCAGGTCAACATGCAAAATGTCAGCGGCACCTTATGGCAGGGCTCCGCGCAACAGGTTACTGTCCCCGGCCATGTCTTCAGGAATGTAAACTGGTCGTTCTGCGCTACGCATCTGCTGATGGCCAGGGCCTGCGTAGAATTCGACGCCCTCTACAACAACAGCCCATTGAGCGGCCAGCTGAGCGTGGGCATGAGCCAGACACTGCACGGCAAAGACATCAGGGCCGAGATGAATGCACGCACGCTCGGCCAGCTGGCGGCGCTGCCGATGGGCGAAATCGCCGGTGATATTTCGCTTGATCTAGCCTCGTTCAGCTGGCAGTCTGGCGGCGTGCCGGTCCTCAACGGCATCGTCAAATGGAGCAACGCCAGTGTCACCATTGCCGAAATGGCACGACTGGGTGACATTACCATTACTCTGGCTGAATCGGAGGAGAACCCGATTAACGCGACCGTTTCCAATCAGGACGGCCAGCTGGCGATAGCGGGCCAGGCCTCGCTGGGCGCAAATACCGACTACCAGGTCGACCTAAATCTGACCCCGCAGAAAGGCGCCAGCAATAATCTGAAAAGCAGCCTGAGCCTGTTTGCCAAACCTCAGCCCAATGGTCAGTACATATTGAAAAACAGCGGCAACCTGAAGCAACTAGGCCTAATGTAAACTCTGATCCGGCGTTAATGTGATTACCTATGAAAGCAAAAAAAAGCACAAATAAAATAAAAATAACCACTGAAAACAAATGCAGCTTCTGCACCGGTTCGATTTGCTGTACCTATGTTACCCACCATCTTGATGCGCCCAAATCAAAAAGTGATTTCCAGCAGCTGCTGTGGCAGGTTTCTCATGAGAATATCAGCATTTATAAAGATGATGATGGCTGGACCCTGCTGATCAGCGGTAATTGTCAGCATCTGCAAGTCAATGGCGATTGCGGCATCTATGAGACGCGCCCGGAAATATGCCGTGAACACACCAATGATTACTGTGAATACGACGCGCCTTCAGAAGATGGTTTCGATCTCTATTTCAGAAACTACGAAGAGCTGCTGGCTTACTGCAGAAAACGTTACAAGAAGTGGGACGAGCAGTTTAAATAATGATGCCGCCGTTCATGACGGCATCACATCGTTATAGTGATGCACCGCTTGATAGTGCAGGGTTTCAACCTCATCGGCCTGACTGTCGGGCCGTAAAACAGCCAGTAAATATTTAATGCCGTAGTGCTCAGCGCTTTGCAGCACCTCCAGATTGTCATCGATCAACAGCGTCTGCACCGGTTCAAAAGGCTCGATCTCGTGCAGGCGCTTCCAGAAGCCGTCATGCTCCTTGGCCATGCCAATATCATGCGAAATAATTATGCGGTCGAAATAGGTATCCAGAGCCGTTATTTTCATTTTCAGTGACAGGCTGGCGGGGTGGGCATTGGTCACCAGCACAATGCGCTTGCCGACGTCTTTCACCGCCTGCAGGAATTCACGCACTTCCGGACGCACGGCGATTTTATGTGACATCTCGAACTTCATCTGCGCAATGTTCAGACCCAGTTCGCGCGTCCAGAAATAGACACAATACCAGTCCAGCTTGCCTCTGACATGCTTGAACCGCACCATCAGAAATTCATGCGCTTCCTCGTGGCTCAATTTATGCTTCTCGGAGTAACAGAGCGGGACATACTTCAACCAGAAGTGGTTGTCGAAATGCAAATCCAGCAGCGTGCCATCAAGATCCAGAAAGACCGTGTTAATTTCTTTCCAGTCCAGATAATTCTTCATAAAAACCTCAAATACAGACAGAAAATCAGGGATATAGTAGTATCCGCTTTTCCAGTTTAACAAGTGAGTCATGCTTATGTCAGAAATTCTCAATCTCGAACAGCTGTGCCGTCAATGCGTTACCATCGCCCGCGAAGCCGGTGAAAGAATTCTTGAAATCTATAACAGCGACTACAGCATTGAGGAAAAAGACGACAAATCGCCTCTCACCGATGCCGATCTGGCCGCGCACAACGCCATTGTTAAGGCGCTGTCGACACTGACTCCGGAGATTCCCGTGCTCTCCGAGGAATCAGCCAAACTGCCCTTTGCCGAGCGTCGCCAGTGGCACACCTACTGGTTGGTGGACCCGCTCGACGGCACCAAGGAATTCATCAAGCGCAACGGCGAGTTCACCGTCAACATCGCGCTCATCCACAATCACCAAAGTGTCATCGGCGTGATTCACGTGCCGGTCCTGAATATTGATTACTATGGCTGGCAGCAGGGCGGCTCATTCAAAATCGAACAGGGCGGCGAGGCCAGAGCTATTCATGTGCAGACGCAGGCCCGGGACAAACCGGTCGTTGTCGGCAGCCGTTCGCACGCCTCTGAACAGTTCCTGGCCTATATGAAAAACCTGGGTGACGCCGAATTACTGAGTATGGGCAGTTCGCTCAAGTTCTGTCTGGTTGCGGAAGGTCGTGCCGACCATTACCCCAGGAAGGGACTGACCTCGGAATGGGACACTGCGGCTGCTCAATGCATTGTCGAACAAGCGGGTGGCCGGGTCACCAAACTGGATATGACGGAACTGAACTACAACACCAAAGACAGTCTTCTCAACCCCTTCTTCTTTGTATTTGGCGATGCCGGCAGAGACTGGTCAGCCTATCTTGAGCCGGACGCGGATTAGAAAGAGCCGACACAATCCTTTTAAATAGCAGCGCAAATAATCATGCCGCTGCTATTTAATATTAGAGAAGGATCACCGCAGAATTTTTTGTCTCTATCGCAACAGCAACTCTGAATAAAATCCATGCTTTACAGCACTGCCTGTTCTGATTAAATTGCTGATTCGAAATAAGGATTTATACTTACACATAATGATTATCACCTTTTATGGAGTTCGAGGCTCCGCACCAACACCCGGCCCCACCACGATCAAGTATGGCGGCAACACCTCCTGCGTACATCTGGCAATGGATAACGGCGCGGATGTGATTCTGGATGCGGGCACCGGCATGAAGCAACTGGGCCGCAGCCTACTCGGCAAATCAACGCCCATCAACATCGTTCTTTCGCACGTGCACTGGGATCATATTCAGGGCTATCCCTTCTTCGCGCCCATCTTTCAGGCCGAACGCGAGATCGATGTTTTCACCAGTGCCGACTCACCCGATCATTTACCCGGCACCCTGCTCAGTCAGATGAATGGCATCAACTTCCCGATCACCCTTGAAGAGCTGCCTTCGCGCAACAACTGCATCTTCGACAATGTAGAAACTCTGTTAAAAGATAGAAGTATTCACGTCATAAGAAAAGCGCTTAACCATCCCGGCGGGGGCAGCGCATTCCGCTTTGAAGAAGAGGGCATGAGCTGCGCCTACGTCACCGACAATGAACTTGAACCGCCTTATAAAGTTCACACCAGCTATGATGAGTGGGTCGACTTTCTACACGGCGTTGATGTGCTGATTCATGATGCGCAGTACACCGAAGATGACATGCCACACAAGCACGGCTGGGGACATTCATTAATTTCACAGGTCAGGCAGCTGGCGATGGATGCCGAAGTGGGCACGCTGGTGATGTTTCATCACGACCCGGATCGCAATGATACCGAGCTGGATGAAATTCAGATTGAAAACCACGCCTATTTCAAACATCATCGCAAGCCCATAAAATGCATCTGCGCCGCCGAAGGCATGCAGATAAAACTGTCGCGGCCCATTATCGGCAGCGACACCCTCGTCAAAATTCTATAACGGTCAATAAATATTATGAAAATTCTTGTCGTCGGTGGTGCCGGTTATATCGGTTCGCACATGGTTAAAAAACTTGCCCTGACCGGACACGAAGTTGTCACCCTGGATAACTTGAGTCGTGGTTATGAAGATGCGGTGAAATATGGCGAATTTGTCCACGGCAATCTGGGTGATAAGAATCTGCTGAATACCCTGTTCAGTAAACACCGATTTGATGCCGTGATGCATTTTGCCGCTTTCATAGAAGTGGGCGAATCGGTGACCGAGCCCGGCATGTATTACCACAACAATGTCTGCAACACTCAAGTGCTGCTCGATGCCATGGTGAGCCATGACATCGAGCACTTCGTCTTCTCTTCTACCGCGGCCATCTTTGGCGAGCCGCAGTACACGCCGATTGACGAAGCCCATCCGAAAAATCCCATCAATCCCTACGGTCGCAGCAAGTTGATGGTAGAGCAGATGCTGGAAGATTACGACCGCGCCTACGGCCTGAAATCCACCTGTCTGCGCTACTTCAATGCCGCCGGTGCCGACCCGGAAGGGGAACTCGGTGAGCGCCACAACCCCGAATCACACCTCATCCCGTTGATTCTGCAGGCCGCTTCCGGCCGACGCGAGGCCATCAGTATTTTTGGCCGGGATTACCCCACTGACGATGGCACCTGTGTTCGCGATTATGTCCACATCAACGATCTCTGCGACGCCCATTCACTGGCGCTGGAGAAAATGCAGAAATCCGGAGACAGCGCTCGCTATAATTTAGGTAACGGCAAGGGTTTTTCGGTACAGCAGGTAATCGACGCGGTTAAGCGTATCGCCGATAATGAGTTTAAAGTAATCCACGCCGAAAGACGCGCGGGCGATCCCGCAGTTCTGGTTGCCGATTCAGCGCTGGCCAAACAGGCGCTGGGCTGGACACCCCGATTCGAACAACTGGAAACCATTATTGAAACCGCATGGCAGTGGGAAATCACATTTTTTTCCCGCTAAATTTCATACACTTACTGAGCTCAAGCTCCGCTCAACCAGCCCTTAATTACCCCCTAAGCGCAACCATTATTCTTTAAATAGTTACCTCTCTCGCTCCTGCATCTAATTCTCATGAGTTCAAACCCTGACAACTCCATGATTTTATGAGTTTAGGAGTCTGTCGGGTTTAGGGGGGATTGAAGCGAGGGAGTGGGAGAGTGAGCATAAATTTTCCCACTTTTGAGGCGCATAGTTATTCTACGCAACGAAAAATCGGGGAGATTTGGGCCGCTCCCCCGCTTCCGCAGCCAATTCATCCTAAATCCGACAGCATCCTAGGTGAGCATCTGCTCACTCAAGTCACTCGATTTATCTCAGTGATACATTTTGCTTTTGCCATTTTTAATGGCTGGAAAACGACTGTCAGCCTTCATTAAAAAACTCCATTATTTTTGCAGTTATAAAACTGCTTTAAAAATAGGCTCACTATTTTTTCATTTTTAGCATGAAATTTTTTAAATCTTCAGCTTTGTTACAAAAGTTTACATCAGCGAGGCTCTGATAATGCAATATAACTAACGTCGATTAACCAAAAATTTCCTGCTATTAAATACAATATAATTATGCAAAACAGACAAATTCCTGCCCTTAAAGAGTCACATAACCCCCTTTCTATTAACTCAGAGTGGATTGGACGCGAATATTGCGAAAACTGTCATTTTTGCAAGTTGTTTTCTGCGGAACCTTTAGGTTCCGATGATGCCAACTCACCACAACCGGTAGACCATTTTCTATTCCCCTCCGGCTCGGTAATTTACAACAACAACACGCATCGAAAATTTATTTACACCATAAGACATGGCATGGTTAAACTGACCAATAATGCCCACAACGGCGGAAGTAGAATTGTACGTTTACTGGGTCCCGGTGATTCCATTGGTCTAGAGTTACTGGTTGGCAATAACAGCTACCACCACACGGCTGTTGCCGTTGATAATGTTGATGTCTGTCGAATTCCTGTTTCATTCATCAAAAAAACCATAGCCGAACGACCCTCACTTCATAATCAGATTAGCCACCAGTTGCAGAATCAGCTTGATCTTGCCGATCAATGGATTGTCGCATTGGGAACCGGCACGGCAAGACAGCGGGTTGCTCATTTACTGCTATTACTGGATGGATTTTTTGCTGATGGAAATGGCGCGTTCACCTTAATCAACCGCGAAGACATGGCTGCGGTTATCGGCACGACGGTGGAGACTGTCAGCCGCATGATTGCTGAGTTCAAGCGCCAGAATATTCTTTGCAAGTACAAATCAAAAAACAGCCTTTATACCTGTAATACGTCTATGCTAAACACGATCACGCTTAACGCCTAATTTTATGAGAAAAACCTGCCAGCTATGCGCAATCGATCCCATAATATAGCGACTGAGCACTCGGTGAACTGCATGACTTTATCTATCCGGCACTAAAGCATTACGTAGATCATTCACAATACGGTGTATATTGTGGCAACGCGCGCATACGCTAACGGCAATTTCCCCTGTCAGCTGCTGACTCTCTTTTACCCGACCTTCGCTAATTCTTGATTCAAGAGCATCAAGTTTCTGCTTAGTCGCCTTGCCCAGTATGCGCTCATGGGGATACCGCTCTTTTTCATGACAATGCCTACAACTTCCACCAAGATTCTGTAGCTGATCGGTAAGGTTCTGACGGGCCGCTAATGCCTTGCTCTTATAGCCATCGTCCAACGCAATCAAAATTTGATTAACCGAGGTCGATAACGCCTCCATGCTATCTTCATAACTCTGCTCGTCACCATTGAGATTTTTAACCTTAATGTCCCCGTAATGTGGCGAACGGTATATGGCTGTCACGATGGGCTGATAGCTGTGGTGACAATCATCACAGGTACGCTGAATCATTTTTAGCGTTTTCGCCGTCCGATAAGCATCCTTTTTTTCTGCAAACATTTTGAGTTCCGGCAGTAGCCTGAGCTTGATCTCATCCTCCCACTCGGGCACCATCTCGGCGATTTTACCGTAATCCTTCTCCAGACGACTTATCCATTTATCCATTTTCGCCCATCCCCCCTGCTCTGCATATTCGCCAATAGCCTGCATTTCCCGACGCAGAGCGAACATGGTGTGCAGCCATACATGACGCTTGCTGACGGGTTTGTACCACTGCTCCAGTGATGATGGTGGCATTTCAAGATTGACAGAATCTGTGCCGTTGGCGGACGCAATGCCCGCACCTGTCATAAGGAAAAAGAACAAAAAAATAGAGTTATAGTTCATAGTATGAAACCGTTATTATTAAGTAGCCAGAATATCATAAATCTTTCTGTGCTTATAAAAAGCAATAGTCTTTACATATTTCGACGTTGCTGAACAGATGCGTCCATTACTCGTTTTTTCTGACGTAGATCATTAGTGTTTCCATTTTATATTGTTATGGTTCTTGTTGTTAAATTAGGAGCTTACTGAAATGCACATTAAAAAACTCATGTCGCAGGATCACAAAGACTGTGATCTGCTTTTTGCCAAAGCCGAGACAGCCGTCTCTTCCGAGGACTGGGCAGCGGCGACACAAACATTCAATGAATTTATAGAAGCTATGGAGCATCATCTTAGCTTCGAAGAAAAGGTGCTCTTTCCCGCTTTCGAAGAGGCTACCGGCATCACCATGGGCCCTACTGAAATGATGCGCATGGAACACGACCAGATGCGCGTACTGCTCGTTGAAATGCGCGATGCGCTGGAGCGCCAGCACAGTGATGACTATCTGGGTGTTGCCGATACCATGCTGATCATGATGGAGCAACACAACATGAAGGAAGAGCAAATCCTGTATGATCTGATGGATCAGCGTCTCCCGGAAGAGGGTCACTGGCAACAGCGCTTTCAGGAGTGGGAAAACACTTGATGCCCGGTGAAATATTACTGGATGTGAGCGAGCTGGAGCCTCCGGAACCGCTGACACTCACCCTTGAGGCGGCTGCATCGTTACAGCCCGGTCAGTACTTGCGCATGCTGCATCGGCGTGAACCCTGCATGCTGTACGGCAATCTCGATGAACAACACTTTAAATATCTTCAATGCAAAGGCACTGTCTCCGCAGTTGAAGTTTTTATCTGGCGTGAGCAGGACCAGAAAGCGGCGGCGGTCGTGCAATCGATTGTCGATACGCCGATCTAAGCACACACTTAATTACTATTATAAATCTCCTCTCAGCAACATATGCACGCCGGTCTTTCACTCCAACAGTCTCCACCCTTTTCCGTACCCGCACGCTTTCTGGTTAGCGCACCGCTGTTTGGCTTGCTCGCTGCACTGGTCATGCTCTGGCACGGACCAGAGATGCTGAGCAACCGCTGGACATCCGAATTGCTGGCCGTCACCCATTTTCTGACATTAGGCTTTCTGGCCATGAGCATGCTGGGCGCCATGATGCAGCTGATGCCGGTACTCATGGGCATGATGATTCCACGACCGGTCTTTTTCAGCGGCATCATTCACGCCGCACTGTTTCTCGGTAGCGCCAGTCTAGGCATGGCCTGGTTACTGCACATCAATGCGCTGTTTATGATTGCCATGGCATCCCTGCTGTTTTCCTTTAGCATGTTTATCATGATGGCCGCGGAGCGCTTATTACGCACCCCCAGTCGACACGCAACGCGTACCCTGATGTTGCTGGCTTTACTGTCCCTGGCAATCACCGCCGGCCTCGGACTCTATCTGGCCATGAGTTATAGCGATGCTGCATTCCCGCTTGCCAGACAGCTCACTAGCCTGCACTTAAGCTGGGGTCTGCTGGGCTGGGTAGGCCTGCTGATCATGGCCGTGGCCTATCAGGTGATCCCGATGTTCCAGATCACCAATCCGTATCCGCTCATGCTCCAGCGTTGGCTGGGCTGGTTGATATTTTTCGCCCTGATTACTTTGAGTCTGATTCAGATCTGGCCGCTGGCAATATTAAAAACGATCAGTCACTTACTGCTGGCGATATGCTTACTAATATTTGCACTCACCACTTTCTGGCTGCTACATACAAGACGCCGCCAACTCCCCGATCTCACCCTGAATTTCTGGCGACTGGCCATGGTCAGCCTTGCTCTGACTGCCCTGATCGGCTTATCGCTCAGCGTCTCCGGCATGAAACCACCGGCATTGTTACTCGGCGTATTGATCATTCACGGTTTTGCCATGACCACGGTAAACGGCATGATGTATAAAATCATGCCGTTTTTAATCTGGCTGCATCTCAGCAGCCGGAACAAAACCCTGCGCGATAACGACCAGCGCGCATCACAGATAAAAGTCCCGCACATGCGCAAGATCATTCCTGAAGCAGCCGGCCTGTGGCAATTCCGCGCTCACCTGGCCAGTCTGATATTATTACTTCTCACTGCTCTGTGGCCGCAGTGGTTCTTTTATCCCGCGACAGTATTGTTTGTGATCGCTCAAGCGCTACTGCTGTTCAATTTATCCAGCGCCGTGCGTTTTTATCGCGCAAAACTCGCTGAACTTGCAAGCGGCTGATCTTAGTTAGGGACCCGGAACATACTAATGTACCTGGATCGCGCCCGGATTTGCGTCATATTTGGTCGCGCCGATTGAGCAAAACCATAGGCGTAGCAGGGCTAATGCGTGATGGCATATTAGTATGTTCCGGTTCCCTTACACCCTCAATGCCGCTTTGCTTGAGCAGGGCGATTATTGCAAAATACTTTTATTAGCCTTTTTGGCCATTCAAGCTTCTACCTCACCCGGAGAATATATTCAGTGTCAGATCACTTTAATGAAAAAGCAAAAGACGGGGATACCAATGAGCTGGTTAACCAGCTTTCATCGGCAATTGGGCCCTTAATATTAAATCAGATCCCTCTTAATGATCGCATGCAGGTGATGGACTTCGGCGCAGGCACAGGACTGATCAGTTCTCACGTCGCCCCTTTTGTAAATAAAATAACAGCGGTCGATATCTCCGAATCCATGCTGAAAAAGCTGGTCGCCAAGCCGGCATTGCAGGGCAAGGTAGAGGCGGTGTGTCAGAACATTATGAATGCACCGCTGGCGACACAATTTGATCTGATCATAAGTGCCATGGCTCTGCACCACGTAGAAAATACCGAAAAACTCATTCAGACATTTTCCGACCACCTGACTTCAGGGGCCAGGATTGCATTGGCTGACCTCGACACGGAAGACGGCGATTTTCACCCGCATGATGTTGAAGGTGTGTTCCACCACGGTTTTGACCGTGACGAACTAAAAACCTTATTAGAGGGGCACGGCTTTAAGGATGTTCATTTTTTAACTGCGCATACCGTTGTTAAAAATGATAGCCGCTACCCGATCTTTCTTGTCATCGCCACAAAAACTTAATATTCGGTGAGCCTGTCACCCTACAGCCTCCTGGAATATTTAACAATCAGCCTTGGAGTGACTGTTTGAGCGTATAATACGCTCAGATGAAATCCGAACCTGAAAAGCTATTAAAGAAACATCAGCAACTGACTCATACCGATATGGCGAAAGTCATCTCGCACGTACAGAGGGTTCAGGACGACTGGATTTTGAATACGGTGATCATCGAAGGCTGTGAAATACCATTCAAATACAGACGTAAAAAACAGTACCGGAATCTCAGTGGTCAGCGTGTCAACCTGACTTACTATCCTGCTGAAGAAACTATTGCCGGGCTGGATTTCGAATTTATGAAAGTGGTCCGTATAAAAATCGCCTAGGAGGCTGCTGCCTCCTCAGTTTCAAGCCACCATAATCAAAACATCAAATCCATCATCTATATACCGAAACCATGAAATATTCCGCTTTTATTATCCTGTTTGCAGTTATCAGCCTCAGCGCCTGCCAGCCCAATACCGAGTCACCCAGTCAGGTCACCAAAGAGTACTGGCAGGCTCTTAAGAATAATGATCTTACCAGCGCATCGAAACTGGTTTCAAAAAACAGCCAGAGCCATCTAAGCCGCTATTTTGCGCTGCCGGAGGATCAAAAAATCCCACTGGATGAGATCTATGTGGGCGCCGAATACGCTACTGTGACTACGATAATCAATCCTGAATCCAGTACTGCCGAAGAGGCGCCCGGCCAAAGCCAGCATGATATTCCCACGATGACTTTTGAAACCATTCTGACGCTGGAAGATGGCCGGTGGAAAGTGGATGCGACTCGTACTCAGAACCCGGTTCTGCAAGAAGCTGACAAGTCTTCTCATGATGCACCATCGTCAGATCTGGATACGGCTCCGCTGAATGAGGCACTGCAGGAAAGTGCGGAGATGCTCAACCAGTTTATGCGTGAGGGCTCCAAAGAAATGAGCGAGACCTTCCTCGAAGGCATGAATAAAATGAATGAAACCCTGCGCGAAGCCATTGATAAAATGAAACAGCGGCGTGAACAGCAGGAGCCGGCACAGCCACCCGCTAATGAAAACAATAACGCCGATAATGAAGATGTGATTTAACGCTGACTGCTGCGGCTTCGGCTGTCATTTTCGAATCAATACCCTGTCGCTTTTGCTACAATAGCCGCTTTTAAATTTAAGTGACTACCCATTTATGAGCATCGAGAAAACATTACACAGCCGCAGCGAATCAAAATGCGAGCTGTGTGGTGCTACGGAAAACCTGAGTATCTATGAAACCTTAGCCACATCCAAAGACAACGCCGATGAGTGTGTACTTATCTGCGCAACCTGTCGCGATCAGATCGAGAACCCCGACCACATTGACGTCAACCACTGGCGCTGCCTCAACGACAGCATGTGGAGTCAGATTCCAGCCGTACAGGTAATGGCCTGGCGTATGCTGACGCGACTGAGCGCCGAAGGCTGGCCGCGGGATCTACTCGAGATGCTCTATCTGGATGATGCGACCCTCGCCTGGGCAAAAACCGGTGAAGCTGAAAATGATGACAACGTGGTGCAACATGTCGACAGCAACGGCGCGATACTGGCGGCGGGCGATACAGTAACTTTGATCAAGGATCTTGATGTAAAAGGCGCCAACTTTACCGCCAAACGTGGCACTGCGGTACGCAACATTTCACTGGTCGCTGATAACCCTGAGCATATTGAAGGCCGTGTGGAAGGCCAGCGAATTGTCATCCTGACCCGGTTCGTCAAGAAATCCGGCTAGAGTTTTAAGCGGCGAGCCAGGCAAAATAAACCTATCTATTACGCACGAAACAGGCGCTTGTTTTTAGCTCTAAACTCGCCAGATTTTTAACACATTAGGCACTTTTCTCAGACGGCGCATTATGTTGGCCAGATGCACCCGTCCCTGCAGACTGATCTGATATGACATAGTCGTGGTAAAGCCGTCACGATCCTCAACCTCGATATCTTCGATATCGGCACCTTCATCTGAAATGATGGTGGCGGTTCTCGCCAGCACGCCCGGCTTGTTGGCCACATCCATGCGGACACGGCAGCTGAAATTACTTTCAGCATTTTCCGCCCATTGCACATCGATGCATTTATCCACTTCGGCGCGTATCTGGCTAATATTTTTACAGTTTTCCCGATGAACAACGATGCCGCGACCCTTGCTCAAAATACCGATAATATCATCACCGGGTATGGGGGAGCAGCATTTGCCGTAGTACACCACCATGCCTTCGGTACCATTAATCGCCAGTGGCGACTGCGATCTCATTTCACGGGTCTCTTCTGCGTCGCTCTGGCCAATTCGCTCCGGCACCAGACGTCTGACTACCAGACTGGCCGAACGATTCCCCATGCCGACATCTTCCAGCAGCTCTACCAACGAACTAAAGCCATATTCGTCCAGTACCGGTTTCATGGATTTCTCAGGCACATCTTCCAGTCGCAGGCCCAGACTTTTCAGGCAGCGCTCCAGCAAT
Organism: Gammaproteobacteria bacterium; assembly: GCA_027858635.1. Lineage (GTDB taxonomy): Bacteria > Pseudomonadota > Gammaproteobacteria > SZUA-229 > SZUA-229 > LH-M37. The sequence goes on from JAQICG010000069.1 coordinate 13,433, forward strand.
CGCCGGCCCTGTGAGATCGCTTCGTCCGCCTGCATGTTACTCAGATAGCTTCGAATATTACTGCGGGCCTTAACCGTCACTACATAATTCAACCAGGCGGGGCTGGGACGTGCCGTTGGCGAGGTGATAATTTCAACCGTCTGGCCGCTATACAGAGGGGTATTAAGTGGTGCAAAGGTATGATCAAGCTTGGCGGCGACGCAGCTGTTGCCGATGTCGGTGTGTACGGCGTAGGCAAAATCCACCGGCGTGGCATTGCGCGGCAGTTTGATAATGTCGCCTTCAGGGGTGTACACATAAACTTCGTCGTGAAACAGATCGACCTTTACGTTTTCCAGAAACTCCAGCGAGTCACCCGCGGACTGCTGCATCTCCAGAATACCGGTGAGCCAGTCGCGCGCGCGCGCATGGGCTCCGGTTACGCCCGATTCATCGGATGATTTATACACCCAGTGTGCCGCGATGCCACTTTCGGCGTAGACATCCATGTCCTCGGTACGAATCTGCACCTCCATGGGAATGCCATGCGGACCATAAAGCGCGGTATGCAACGACTGATAGCCGTTGCTCTTGGGAATGGCGATGTAATCTTTAAATCTTCCCGGTATAGGTTTGAATAAATTATGCACCACGCCCAACACCCGGTAACATTCATCGACCGAATCAACCACTATACGTATGGCATACACGTCAAACACTTTATTGAATGACAGATGCTTATCGCGCATCTTTTGGTACAG
>JAQICG010000378.1 GCA_027858635.1 Gammaproteobacteria bacterium
CGTTTATCTAAGGGCGGCTCGCAAGCTTGAGCAGACCATGGATAAAGAGCCCACTGCTGAAGACATTGCAAAAATGCTCAACAAGCCGGTAGAGGGTGTCGAAAAAATGCTGGGTCTGCGCGACCGTGTGACTTCGGTTGACGCACCGATGGGGCAGGACAATGATCGCCCGCTGCTTGAAATTGTGGCGGATGAGCGCGTTCAGGCGCCGCCGGAAATGCTCCAGAACGAAGATGTGATGGCCAATCTGGGCGTGTGGATGGACCAGCTCGAAGAGAAGCAGCGCGAAGTGCTGGTGCGCCGTTTTGGTTTGAATAATCATGAACGTACCACGCTGGAAGATGTCGGCCGTGAGCTGGGCGTGACTCGTGAACGCGTGCGCCAGATTCAGATGGACGCGCTGAAACAGCTGCGTAAGATTTTGGAAAGCCAGGGCTTCTCTGAAGAGTTGCTGTTCGAAGACTAGGCCGCTATCAGGCCACAAAAAATGACCGGGCAGCGGCTATAAGCTGTCCGGTTTTTTTTCGTGCAGAATTAGACCGCAGACCACGTGCCGGCCTTCGCTGACAAGAATGTTATAGGTGCGGCAGGCGGCACCGGTATCCATAATCTCCACGCCCACGCCCTGTTTGATGAGCCGGGCATAAGTTTCAACCGGCGGAAATACCAGTGACTGACCGGTGCCGAGCAGTACCAGCTCCGGCTTTAATTCGGCGATGGCAGCGAAGTCTTCAGCGCGCAGCATTTGCGGTGATCGCGGTGGCCAGTCGGTTTTAAGCTGCCGGCTGGATATGATCAGGCTGGTATAAAAGTTTTTTCCGTTCACCTGAATGGTTTCATCATCGTAGCGCGTGATGAAATAACCCTCGGTGGGATCGGCCTGAGAAAATTTCACAATAAAATATCCGAGTTACAGAGCAGTTCCAGCATTATACGTTCTGTTCGAACGCCTGCATATGCAGTAGAATGCGCACATTATTGATAGCTTGAGATAGTGCCGGTGCACAACTCGATAACGGGAGAAAATTTTGGAAGCGGTAAAAATAGGTTTATTAGGTTTGGGTACAGTGGGCGGTGGTACAGCGACTGTTTTATTGAGAAACGCAGAAGAGATTCAGCGACGCCTGGGTCGTGGGATTGAGATTTTCCATGTTGCCGGTCTGGGCATCGCGCAACAAAGTATTGTTGATCCCGCCAAAGTTAAACTTACCGAAGATGCTTTCGAAGTCGTCAATGATCCTGAAGTACAGATTGTTGTCGAGTTGATTGGTGGTTATACGTTGGCCAAAGATCTGGTATTAAAAGCCATTGAAAACGGTAAGCATGTGGTTACCGCGAATAAAGCACTCATCGCGACCCACGGCAGCGAGATCATGAAAGCGGCCGCAGCCAAAGGCGTGATGGTTTCGTACGAAGCGGCTGTTGCAGGCGGCATTCCGATAATCAAAGCCATGCGCGAAGGCCTGGCGGGCAATCGAATTCAATGGGTCGCCGGTATTATCAACGGCACCGGTAACTTCATCCTTACTGAAATGCGCGACAAGGGCAGCGATTTTAATGATGTCCTGAAAGAGGCACAGAGGCTTGGTTATGCCGAGGCTGATCCCACCTTTGATGTCGAAGGTGTCGACGCTGCGCACAAGCTGACGATTCTTGCTTCACTGGCCTTCGGCATCGATTTGCAGTTCGATAAGATTTATACCGAAGGCATCAGCAAAATCACTACTGAAGATGTGAACTACGCTGCAGAACTTGGCTATAGCATCAAGCATCTGGGTATTGCCCTTAAAGCGGAAGAGGGCATCGAGCTGCGCGTACACCCCACATTGATCCCGGAAAAACGTCTGCTGGCCAATGTTGATGGCGTAATGAATGCCGTGCTGGTTTACGCCGATGCAGTCGGCCCTACCTTGTACTACGGTGCAGGCGCAGGTGCCGAACCCACCGCTTCAGCGGTCGTTGCCGATATCATTGATACCATACGCGGGATGAATGTACCGGTCGAGCAGAAAGTACCGTTGCTGGGCTTCCAGCCCGAAGCCATGTGTAATATCCCGATACTTCCTATTGAATCTACGTTTACCTCTTTCTATCTGCGCATGAATGCTGAAGATAAACCCGGTGTGCTGGCTGAAGTCTCGGAAGTTTTCGCCGACCACAAAATAAGTCTCGAAGCCGTGTTGCAAAAAGAGGCCGTGAAAGGGGAGAGCTGGGTGAAGCTGGTACTGCTCAGTCAGCAGGTTCGGGAAGAAAAGATGAATGCCGCCATCAAGGAAATTGAAGCACTGTCGGCCATAAAAGGTGAAGTGGTTCGAATCAGAATGGAGCGTCTGGGTTAAAAACCCTGCCAAAATTAGCGGCTAACGGAAAAATATTTTCAGGGATGACGTCGCCGCTACGAGCGATAGAAAGCCGGGATTAGAAAATCCCAAACAGCTTTTTTTCCTTTGTGATTTTTTAGTAAGGTCTGAACTTCAGACTGTCCGGTTTTTTCCGCGATGCTCAGCGCGTTTTCAAAATTGTTGTTACGAATGCTGTGATTAGCGCCATTCTCTAATAACATGATCACAACATCCTTTCTGCCGTTTTCTACCGATTTAATTAGCGCGGTGTTGCCGAATTTGTCTTTCGCATCGATATTAATTTTTTCTTTTAGCAATGTTTCCATGGTCTGAACATGGCCGTTACTGGCGGCCAGCATCAGCGCGGTTAGGTTGTTGTTCAGGAGCTGGCGCATGCCGGTAACGAAAAAATTACGCATCGCACCACGGCTCGTCGTCTCCTTCAGCGATCTCGACACCGGAGATGATCGCAAGGAACTCAAGGCTTCCTTTTTAATTAGCCGCTATCACTAACCTTAGTTAACCATCAGCCCATCATAGAAA
>JAQICG010000097.1 GCA_027858635.1 Gammaproteobacteria bacterium
TCTTAATTGACTTCGATGCTTCCAGCATTTTTTCAATATTATCGCTTATAAGAGTTTGCTCAGAAGCTGAGAAGCTCAAATATTTACTTTCAAAATGATTCCATAAGATCATCATCTCGTTTTTTAAACACTGTATTACTTCAGGTGACATAGAGGTTTTCATTAACTACGATGATTAACTTATATATAAGAGTTGAACCGTGGTTCGCTTAGCATGACAGCGCGAGTCGTCACACACGAGTATATATAATGTGTATTCAATATAGAATACTGTTTATATCATCCTCTGTCATAAGATCTGTATTCATAATTTCTCTGTGGCCTTTTTCATTTGACTGGTAAATCTCTATAAAACATAACAGTTAAATATACAGCGCCGCAAAACTCCTGATTTTAGGTAGATAGACGGAATCTCGGCTAACAGAGATATACAGTTCCGCATATCTCATGATTATATGGCGTTATACAGCTAATAACAGTGTCAAGCAATAATACAATTGACAAAGAATTTTAAATACAAGGGAAATATGTGTTCAAGTAGATATTTACGACAGTCTGTTATGGGTCGGAAACCGTTTGTTAGCCCTCGCTTATATTAGATATTGCTAATAGTCTGCTTTGGGTCGGATGCAGCCTCTTAGGCTATGTTTCTACCCATATTCGCAGTGTGACTCATTTCGGCCACATTCAGGACAAATACAGAAATATTCAAACGGATGCCAGTCCCATTCAGGCTTATCCACAACCCTGTCAGGCACAGACTCAAATTCGTGCCCATTGCAGCAACGAAAATGCGTAGAAGTTAATTGTTCAAGACGGGCTTTTCCCATGTTGCGCATGCTGACACACGCAAAGAACCAAAATAAGAGCCGGTTTTGTTAAGTAAATCAGGTTTTTATAGCCTAAAGAAGCCGGTTTGACGGGTTGTTTTTAGAGGTAACCGGTTGATATTTATCAGTATTTATAAATAATGTTCTGAATGAAGAAAAAAAGCTCACTTTATGGTGAGCCTTTTTTGATTTTGTGGCACTATTGTCTTAACGAAATGACTGAACGGTAAGGTGTACGCCCTGAAAAGCGTAGCAATTATTGATTTCTCTGGGGTCGGCCCTGATATTTCAATAGTTTGTTGGTTCAACTCCAACTTTCGTTTCCTACCTTTTTGCTCAATCTGTAGTTATAAACCACATATCGAATCTGAACAATAAGTCCTTTACGGTTATTTTTCAACAAAAATTTAACACTCCTCCCCTAAGCCGCATGCGCACTGGCTTTTTGACAGGCGGCTATCCGCCTAAGCGGACATTGAAAATGTGTCATTGCAAGACTAGACAGTCGAAGCTCGAAGTGATTCTGGGTAGTTTGCCACTCGTGACAAATCGTTCTATTTGGTCCTGGATACATCCAGGACGAACACATCAATAAGCCCCGTGAGCTCTTGCGTTAGGCTTGCTTCAGAAAAGCGGTCACGTCTTGTTATTTGCTTAATCGATATATTTAAAAGCAAGAAACAAGACTTGACCCCTTTTTTCACCCGATAACCGACCGAAATCACCGCATCGAGGTTGTAGTATTGCGTCTGGTAATTCTTGCCGTCTTCAGCAGTTGTTTCCAAAATGGAAATAACTGAATCCTGCACTAATTCATTGCTTTCAAAGATATTTTTCAGGTGCTTGGAAATGAAACCGGGGTCGGATCAAAATTCTTACTAATGAACTAAAACACATAATAGATTATTCCTGATTCCCCAACTCCAGGCGATGGTCGCGAAAAAACACATCATTTACAGACAAAGCCTTTGACCTTATCTGTCTTTATCTGCGTTCATCCGCGTTCATCTGCGGACTATAGTTTTTTATTTTTTTACAGACAAAGCCCCCTTCTACAACTCCGCAATTAGCCGAAATTCGACAATTACAACGCCGGGCTTTTTATCACCATGAGTTTTTCCCGTGTCATTTCGTGAATCGAATATGGAATGCCGCCCATGCCCATGCCTGAGCTGTCGCGACCGCCGAAGGGCATCCAGTCGGCGCGAAAGGCGGTGTGGTCGTTTACCATCACTGCGGTGGCATTGAGTTTAGTGACTGCGTCCATCGCCACGTCAAGGTCGCGGGTGAAGATTGCCGCCTGGAAATGCACATCCAGTGAATTGGCTTTTTCGATGGCCTGATCGCGTTCGGTGTAGGTATAGAGACAGACCACCGGGCCGAAGACTTCCTGAGTTGATATTTTGGCGGTATCAGCCGGGTTTAGCAGTATCGTGGGCTGAAAACAGGTGTCAGACAGGCGCTTGCCACCGCACAGCAGTTGCGCGCCGCTTTCCACGGCTTCATTCACCCAGCTTTCCACCCGGTCAACTTCGCGTGGCAATATTAACGGACCGACATCAGTTTGATCGCTGGCCGGATCACCCACCTTGAGCTCATTGGCGAGCGCTACTAACTTTTCTGAGAGCTGCTCGCGGTCGTCTTCGTGTACAAAGATTTTTTGCACCGATACGCAGACCTGACCGGCATGATAAAAGCCGCCTTTGATCAGCAGGGGTAGCATGGCTTCATAATCGGCATTTCTGTCGACGATTACCGGTGCTACGCCGCCGTGTTCGAGGGCGCAACGGGTGCCGGGTGCCAGCTTTGAACGCAGATGCCAGCCCACGTTGGAGGAGCCGATAAAAGAAAGAAAGCCCACCCGTGGATCGGTGACCAGCTGCTCTGCTGCGTCGTTATCGCAAACCACTGCCTGGCACCATTCTTCCGGCATGCCGGCCTCGTGCAGGAGTGCAACAAAGTCCAGGCAGGAAAACGGCGTGGTCGTAGCGGGTTTGATCACTACCGGACAACCTGCTGCAAACGCGGTAACGGTCTGATGCACCACCAGATTCAAGGGATGGTTGAAAGCACTGATAGAGACCACTACGCCTATAGGTTCGCGAAAGGTAAAAGCCAGCCGGTTTTGTGTGGCGGCGGTTCGGCCCATGGGAATCTGCTCTCCGCCCTGCTGCGATATCGCTTCGGCGGCGAGCTTCACACCGTCGATGGCGCGCTGTACTTCAACGCTGGAATCGCGGTAGGGTTTGCCGCCTTCATCAAGGGCGGTATGGGTGAGCGCTTCGATGCGGTCCTGCATCAGCGTGACCACGCGTTCGAGAATTTCAATACGCTGGAAAGGCGCCAGTTTGCGCGACTGGTCCTGAAACAGGCGGTGCGCCTTATCCAGTGCGGCCATGACGGCTTCAGCCGAATCCATGGGGATTTCACGAATCAGTGTTTGATCGTAAGGGCGTAAAACTTTTAATGTGCTGGATGTGTTCATATCAGGCAGGCCTTCTCCTTCAGTAAAACGTTGAGGATTTTGTGGTTCAGTGAGTAGTCTACCGGTAATTCGATGACATGAACCCCGTCAGTTTTCAGGCAATTATCCAGGGTCTGCTGGAAATGCTCGTCACTGTGTATTCGATAGCCGTTGGCTCCAAAGCTCTGCGCATAGGTGACAAAATCGGGATTACCGTAATCCAGACCAAAATCGTCAAACCCCATGGCTTGCTGTTTCCATTTGATCATGCCGTAGGCGTTATCGTTGACAATGATGACCAGTAGGTTGAGCTTAAGCCTGACTGCCGTTTCCAGCTCCCGCGAATTCATCATAAATCCGCCGTCGCCACAAACTGCTACTACCTGCGTGTCGGGATAGAGCATTTTAGCCAGCATTGCAGCCGGCAGTCCGGCACCCATCGTGGCCAGCGCGTTATCCAGCAACAGGGTATTAGGCGCATAACATTTGTAATTACGCGCAAACCAGATTTTATACACGCCGTTATCCAGACTGATGATGGCGTCATCCGCCAGTGTTTCACGCAATAGATTTACCAGTCGCTGGGGCAGCATGGGGAAACGGTTATCGAGAAAATATTTCGACAGATGCGTTTCCACTTCCGCCTTGATGGTTTTGAAATAGGCCAGATCCCAGTGGCTGCCGGGTTTGATCTTCTGCGCCAGCCGCTGCACCGAATCGGCAATGTCTCCCACCACGTTGAGCTGTGGGAAATAAACCTCATCCACTACTGCCGGAGAGAAGTTGACATGAATAACCTGTTTGCCACCGTGGTGCATAAAGAAGGGCGGTTTTTCCACCACATCGTGGCCGACATTAATGATCAAATCCGCACGGTCGATGGCGCAGTGCAGAAAATCAAAGTCGGAGAGCGCGGCGGTGCCTATGTATAAAGGGTGGCGCTCGTCGACCACACCCTTGCCCATCTGCGTGGTAAAGAATGGAATGCCGGTGGCCTCGACGAACTCGGTCAATGCCACACTGACCCGCTTACGGTTGGCTCCCGCGCCGATCAGCAACAAAGGACTGCTTGCAGCTTCTATCATGGCCACCGCTTCATCCAGCACCTCATCGGTAGCATTGGGCCGCAGATGGCCGACGACCGGGAATATTGTCTCCCTGCACTCTTCGCTGGCGATGTCTTCCGGCAGCTCAAGATGTACTGCGCCGGGGCGCTCTTCGATGGCCAGACGAAACGAATCTCGCACCAGTGAGGCGATGGTATTGCCATTAACGATCTGTCGGGTGAATTTGGTCACCGAACGCATCAGGTCGACCACGTTCAGAATCTGAAAACGGCCCTGCTTGCTGGTTTTTATCGGCTTCTGCCCGGTAATCATCAGCATCGGCATCGCGCCCAGCTGGGCAAAGGCGGCCGAGGTGATCAAATTGGTGGCACCCGGCCCGAGCGTCGCCAGGCACACTCCCGGCTGTCCGGTTAGACGCCCGTAGGTGGCGGCCATAAAACCCGCACCCTGTTCGTGGCGGGTGAGTATCAACTGGATGCTCGAATTTTTCAGCGAGTTCAGCAGATCAAGATTCTCTTCACCGGGAACGCCAAAAATATATTCGACGCCTTCGTTTTCCAGAGCCTTTACAAACAGGTCAGATGCTTTCATAGTTATTCCTCGAATTCTGTCGGGTTTAGGAGGCTTCCGCAGCCAATTCATCCTGAATCCGACAGACTCCTGTTGTTTGAAAAATTCATATCACCGCCAGGCAGCCGCGTTGGACGCTCGCCAGTCGTACTCCCAGGACTCGGGAATATTCCTGTCATCGCGCAGACAGCCCTCGGCAATGCCGGGATAGATCTGATCGTAGGTCATCACCATTCCCTGATTAATGCGCCGGTTGATATGTTGCGCCTGCACCGCTTCCAGACTGTTCAATCCGAGAATGCTCAGTAACTCTGTCAACGCATGGATGGTGGCGTGGTGGTAGTTGGCAACACGCACACCTTTATCAGTGACATCCAGCTGTTTGTAGCGGGCGGGATTTTGTGTGGTAATGCCGGTGGGGCACTTATTGGTATTGCAACGGCGTGACTGAATACACCCCAGCGCCAGCATCAGACCCCGGGCTGAATTCACCGTATCGGCACCCAACGCCAACAACCGAAGGATATGGAAAGCGGAAAAAGCCTTACCGGAAGCTATCAGCCTGGTTTGGTCACGCACGCCGATACCACTCAGAGCATTGTGCACAAAATACAGCGCATCACGTAGAGGCATTCCTGCCGAATTGGTCAGCTCTACCGGTGCCGCGCCGGTGCCGCCCTCACCGCCATCAACGGTGATAAAGTCCGGCACGATTCCGGTTTGCAACATGGCTTTGCAGATACTCAAAAATTCACGCTTGCTGCCCAGGCAGAGTTTGAAGCCAACCGGTTTGCCGCCGGAGAGTTCGCGCAACCTGACGACAAACTCCAGCAGCCCCGTCGGTGTACTGAAGGCGGAATGCGCCGGCGGGGAGACGACATCTTCGCCCATGGTCACCATTCGAATATCGGCGATTTCCTGAGTCAGCTTAGCGGCGGGCAGTATGCCGCCGTGGCCGGGCTTGGCGCCCTGGGATAATTTTATCTCAATCATTTTAACAACATCGAGCTGTGCCTTTTCAGCGAAGTGCTCGGCATCAAACTCACCACGTTCGTTACGGCAACTGAAATAACCTGTGCCGATCTGCCAGATTAAATCGCCACCGTGTTTCAGATGCCAGGGACTGAGTCCGCCTTCGCCGGTGTTGTGGGCAAAGTGACCCCGTTTGGCGCCCCGGTTGAGCGCCATAATGGCATTACGATTAAGGGCGCCAAAACTCAGCGCCGAGATGTTCAGCGGCGACGCCGAATAAGGTTTGCTGCACGCAGGCCCGCCAAAACTGATCCGCAGATCATCGTGATTACAGGTGACGGGGGCCAGAGAATGATTCAGCCATTCATAACCGTCACGATACAGATCGAATATCGTGCCGAATGCACGGGTGTCATCGTCGTTCTTGGCTCGCTGATAAGAGAGGCTGCGAAACTCACGACTTATCGGCCTGCCATCGATATCCGACTCCACAAAATACTGCTGCATCTCATTGCGCATCGATTCAAACATATAGCGGAAATGGCCGATGATTGGATAAATGCGTAAGATTGTGTGTTTTTTCTGAAGAACATCGTAAAACGCGATCAGTATGAGCGGTGCCAGCACCAGCCAGGCCCAATGTATCCATGGCCATTTCTGCGCCAGCAGGATAACCATGGCAATGATAAAAATACTGATGAAAACGAACACGTGGCGAAAGATCATTGAGTAACCTTTATTGAAATGCGTAATTAAGACAACTTCTTAGTAATTTCAAAAACCTTCCTGATTTTTATACATATTACGTTAATTAAAACCTGAATCCGTGACTTAACCGCGGATTCAGGTAAAAAACAGCATTGATTGTTTCACATTCAAAACTAGCTGCATAGCGC